>NZ_JAZVJO010000207.1:0-2435 GCF_059453735.1 Peribacillus sp.
GGTGATCATATTAGTAAGGATATCACTAACTTATCTAATTACTTTATAACAAGTGATGGTGTGGATTTAATAGATAGGTTAAGGAAAGCATTAGAGAAGGGAGTTAAAACTGATTCAGATATTTATATAGAAAGCTTATAAAATAACTTAAAAATGACCTTGAATTCAAGGTCATTTTTAAATGTATAGGCCGAAAGCCGTCAACAGCACCATCAAAGCATCCAACGCCCTGGACGCCTACAAAGGCGCCAAAGGCATGTCCTATATCGGCACCGCAGAAAAAGGTATCTAGGACTCATCGCCGCAAACGAAATCAAAGGCAATCTGACAGGGACTGATTATCTCGGGAATGAAGCCGATGGATCAGGAAGTATTTGCAAGCGAATTGAGCATTGCCAGCATTATTCGGGTCGGCAGGCTGGTGATTAGTCAGAATGTTGGAATTGTTCGGGGTGGTAAGGCTACGGGTAATCGTTTGGCTGGAGAAAGTGATATTAAATCAATAGTAGGAAAAGGAGAACAGTATACAACTGGAAGAAAAAATAGAATAAAGCCTAATATTAGATACCAAAACAGGCGAATACGAGTATTTTTATGAAACTGATGGTGCTCGTAGGAATTCGAAATTCGAAACAGATAACCTTCAATTAACAACAAGGGAAAAAAGACTTTCACATAGCAGAAATACATTAGGGAAAATAAAAGGCAAGGATCATGCAGGGCATTTGGGAGGTGATAGATTTGGAAGATCACCTAAAACTGACAATTTAGTTTCACGATTATCGGATGTTAATTTGAAACAGTATAAGAAGATAGAAGACGAATGGGCTGCAATGTTGAATGACAAACCTCCTAAAAAGGTAACGGTTAATGTGAAAATATTATACAAAGAAATAGATGTGCGTCCAAAAACATTTATTGTTAATTATACAATTGATGGTAAGTCTGGTTTTAAACTTATTGAAAATTAGCTTAAGGAGAATGTGTATTATGAAAGAATTTGAAGATAGATTTAGTGAGTTACAATCTGATATGATTTCTATATGTTTGGAGTACGTTGAGACCAAAGCTGATAAAGTGTATGTTTATGGTTCAAGTGAAGAAGGAATTGTTTCTGCTAATTTCTTCTATTTGATAAATAATATGTATGTTGAACCTCATAAATTGAATGAAGCTGTAATGAATGAAATAGAGGAATATGATGTTTCTCCAAAGCGTCAGTCTATGGTATTGCGTATAATATGTGAAGATATCCAAAAGGTCAAATTATTGTGCAAGGAATATAGAAGGGACATGCCAACAGAGATGAAATTAATTTATGATCTAAAGAGTGGGAAATTTAGTGCTGAATACAAATATGATTTAGTTTACACTCATGACGATATTAAAACAGCAGACCATATTGCTGATGAATGGTTATAGTAGTGACATCTATAGAAGTGGAGCCGTGCCGATATTTCAAAAGAATATGACATTACCCCAAATCAAGAAGGAGTTAGCTAAACTCCTGGAACCAAAACAGGTTTCACGACGTCGGAAAAGAGTTGGATAACAAGGTCATTTCTGAAGCGCTTGAAACGTTTGGCATCCAGCGATTACTGAGCATGAATGGCTCCTTATGATAATGCCGTGGCCGAAGCTATGTTTTTTTTCAAATGAAAAGGATAAGGCTTCTGGAAGCGGAGAACGGCGACTCCTGCTCAGATCACCTCGCCTAAGCGGAAAGCGTCCGTTCGCAGCGGAAATCAACATAGAAATTTAAGCAGAGCGATTATTTTAAGAGTAGAGATAAGGCTTTCAAACCCTTTATGATGAATTGTACGAAGGAAAGTAACAACAGAATAACTTTATGTGATAAAATACACATAAATGGCTATTTTCTAAAAGATGATTGCAAGACAAAACCAGCCAGCATTCAGTTGGTTAAGTGCAGCGGAAAAGCGAGCAACCCGAAGAGGGCAATTGACTGCCGTTGCCCTTTGTTTCAGCAACAAAGTTTACGAAAACAGCCATATAAATAAAGCTAGTATATGGAGTCCTAAAATGAAAAAGAAAACAAACTATCTAGTCTTACTCTTAACGATTATCTTCATGGTTGGTTGTACGAACGGTGAAGATGGATCCATTACAGATGGAGAAAAAGATTCACAAGAAGTCACAGTTAATTCAAATGATGTGAAAGAAGAGAAAGAAGAAAATGCCGCTACGGATGAAGAGGAATCAATAGTTGAAGAGCCGGCAGAAGAGGAACCGATAGAAGAGGAGCCGGTAACATCAGTCCAATCGAATGAGGAACGCTTCTCAGGATACAAACTTATTGAAGTGGACGGCGGCGATTTGTCCGGATATCGTCAACCTAACGTCGTTGTTGATATCGGTTTTGGGGACCGTGAATATTGGGCTTTCACTAATGAACACGGGCAGCTGGTACGTGT
>NZ_JAZVJO010000208.1:0-3199 GCF_059453735.1 Peribacillus sp.
TGCCATTGAGCATCGGACGGAAGGCTTTGTATTAGGGGTTGGAGGAAATATGTTTAAACTAGCAGGATCAGTCATTTTATTCGGTGTTTTTTCTGCATTTGTTGTCTCGTTTATAAAAACGATTATCATCATGTGGGGTGGTTTTTAATGCTAAGGGGACATCGTACATGGGTGTTTGATCATAAGCCTGTCATCATTTCAACTGGTACGGTGGGAGGACCATTCGAAGCCAACGGTGCACTTGCGGAAGACTTTGATCTTCTTCACTCTGATTTGTGGTTGAGAGAGGATTCCTATGAAAAAGCTCATAGAGTTATGATTGAGGAAGCTGCACAAAAAGCGATTGAAAAAGGCGGCATTCGAAAGGAAGATATTCAATTTTTCCTAGCGGGAGATTTGATCAATCAAATAACGCCGACGAGTTTCGCCTCACGTTCCATTGGGGTGCCGTATCTCGGCCTCTTTGGCGCCTGTTCAACTTCGATGGAAGGATTAGCGTTAGGAGCGGCGATTATCAATGCAAAAGGAGCGAAATATGTCTTAACAGGTGCATCTAGTCATAATGCTGCAGTTGAAAAACAATTCCGCTATCCAACAGAATACGGAGGACAAAAACCTCCAACTGCACAATGGACGGTAACGGGAGCCGGAATGGCTCTATTAAGTGATGAAGGCGAAGGTCCAAGAGTAACTTCCGCAACGATAGGGCGTGTCATTGACATGGGATTATCTGATCCATTTAATATGGGTGGAGCGATGGCCCCTGCTGCCGTTGATACGATTACGGCTCATTTGACAGAACGAAATATCGATCCTTCCTATTACGACTTAATTGTTACGGGAGATCTTGGTCAAATTGGACATGAAGTATCACTGGATTTATTCAAAAAACAAGGGATATCGATTGATGATAGTTTTTATAGTGACTGCGGCTTATTAATATATAAATCGGAGCAGCCAGTTCTTGCGGGTGCCAGCGGGGCAGGATGTTCGGCAACAGTCGTTTATGGACATCTATTAAACCGTATGAAAAAAGGGGAGCTTAAACGAATTTTGGTTGTCGCAACTGGAGCTTTATTATCTCCCCTATCTTTTCAACAAAAGGAAAGCATCCCATGTATCGCGCATGCGGTTTCTATTGAATATGGAGGTGAAAATACACGATGATTTATTTTTGGGCGTTTGTTGTCGGCGGCTTAATCTGTGTGATTGGGCAAATTATGTTTGATGTATTTAAACTCACACCAGCACACACCTTAAGCACCTTTGTAGTGATTGGTGCAGTGTTGGACGGCTTTGGTTTATACGAACCATTTATCGATTTTGCGGGTGCAGGTGCAACCGTACCTATTACCAGCTTTGGAAATTCACTTGTCCATGGGGCCATGGAGGAAGCTGAAAAGCATGGTTTGGTCGGTATTTTATCTGGAATGTTTGAAGTCACCAGTGCCGGTATATCAGCCGCAATAATATTTGGGATGATTGGTGCAATTCTTTTTAAACCAAAAGGTTAGGGGAAATTGAATGACTATCGCATCAGATGTTAAACAATGCCTCGCGAGTCTTAAAGGAGCAGAGGCAGGTCTCATAGGTTTGGAACTTAGAACATCTAAAGAGAGGTCAAAACAAACGATAAATGAAGCGGTACTGCTTATACATGATGTGGTGGAGGACTTGCAGAAAAGGGTTGTTTTTTTAGAGAGAGAAGAAACAACATATAAGGAATTATAGGGTAGGAGGTAGTACGATGCCAGATTGGTTAATTGTGTTACTTCGTGCATTATTTATTTTGATTTTATTATTTGCAATTACAAAATTATTAGGGAAAAAACAAATATCGCAGCTATCTTTTTTTGAATATATTACGGGCATTACCATCGGTGATATTGGTGCGGAATTAGCTACAAAAATGGAGCAAAGCATGGTCAACGGGGGTGTGGCCATCGTCACTTTTTCACTCGCCCCCTTTATAGCAGGTTATATTTCAATGAAAAGTATATCTCTGCGTAATATTTTGGAGGGAAAAGGTACCGTATTCATACAGGATGGGAAAATTCTAGAAGATAATATGAAAAAAGAAAAATATACCATTGATGAACTGTTAGAACTCCTTCGGTCAAAAGATGTCTTTAATGTCAGCGATGTTGAATATGCGGTTTTAGAAGCTACGGGTGATTTAAATGTATTGCTAAAGCGGGAAAATCAACCGCTGACTCCAAAGGATTTAAATATAAATTTAGCTGCTATAAAAGAACCCCAAACAGTCATAATGGATGGAAAAATTTTAGATGAGCCTCTTTCCACATCTGGAAATAGCAGAATGTGGGTTAAAACGGAACTGATCAAGCAAGGGGTTACCGTTGAAAATGTTTTTCTTGGACAGATTACCACAGAAGGTGAACTAATGATCGATTTGTATGATGATAAATTGAAAGTACCTTCTCCGCAGGAAAAACCATTAATTTGGGCGATATTAAAAAAGTGTCAGGCTGATTTAGAGTTATTTGCCCTCAGTACAGATTCTATAGAAGCAAAGGAGATGTACCAAGAAAATAGTTTGAAAATCCAAGAAGCAATTGATAAAATGGAATCAATATTGAAAAGTTGAATTCTATATTTTAGCTGGTTTAAAGAAATAAGTCATTAAGCCTGCGATAAAAATCATTAAACAAGAATAATAAAAGCTAGTTATATTTAAGGTAATTGAACCCGCAGTGACAATGACTACATCAAGCAAAAAAATAATAAGGGCTGTATTCATGGAAAACATTTTTGATAAATAGGTTGCAAGCAAATCGGTACCACCAGTACTTGTACCGTATCGGACCATAAGTCCGATACCCGCACCGATGCAGATCCCTCCATAAATTGAACTGAGTGCAATTGGAACTAAAAAGAGGGTTTGCAATGGCCGAAGCCAGTCAATCATGGCTGAAGAAATAAGTAATCCAAGAAAGCTAGTATATGAATAAGCCCGGTCTTCTGTCCAAGCAAAGACGCAGAGCGGAATACTAAGAATAAACATACACATTCCTGTAGATACTTCAAAAAAATAATGAAGAATCAAAGCTAGTCCAATCATTCCTCCATCTAGAAGATGATACGGAACTAAAAATCCGTTAATCCCACTGCCTACAAGAAAGCTTCCCATGATAATGGCGATTAATTTTTGTATAATAAGGTTCACCCGCTTCAGATG
>NZ_JAZVJO010000209.1:0-1863 GCF_059453735.1 Peribacillus sp.
TACGATGTCATGAGCGGAACAGAGGAGAAACAAGGTGAGGCCCAGGAAAGCCTGGCCCTCAAAGGAGAAATCGAGTTGAAAAATGTTTTCTACAAGCATAACTTCTTCAGTGATTACTCCCTTAAAGATGTTTCTTTTAAAGTTAACTCCGGTGAAAGAGTAGCGGTAGTAGGGGCATCTGGGTCGGGCAAAAGTACATTGGTGAAGATTCTATTAGGGCTTTATAAGCCGACAGAAGGAGACGTTTATGTTGACCGAAAGTCCATAAATGAATATGAGCTGGGGCAGCTTAGACAAAACATGGGCGTAGTGTTCCAAGAAGCTCGGCTATTCAACAAGACTATTTATGAAAATATAGCACTGGCTAAGGAAGATATGCCTTTGGAGGAGGCCGTAGTAGCTGCACATAGGGCCAACATTCATGAGGAGATCATGAAGCTTCCTTTAAATTATTACACGACAGTATCTGAATTCGGGATAAATTTCTCCGGCGGGCAGCGTCAACGAATGATTTTAGCCCGTGCCCTTGCACAAAATTCATCCATATTAATTCTGGATGAGGCTACAAGTGCGTTGGATACCGTTTCAGAGAAGAATATTTCTGATTATTTAAAAACTTTGGAAACCACACAGATTTTGATCGCACACCGTCTAAGCACTGTAAAAGATGTAGACCGAATCATCGTTATGGATAAAGGGGAGATTGTGGAAATTGGGAATCACCAAGAGTTATTGAGCAAAAAAGGATATTATTATCGTCTTTATACGACGCAACAATTAGAGGAGGAAAAGAATGAAGAAATGGTCGTTTAAATATTCGCTTTTGGCCTTGGGGGTGCTTTTCCTAGTATCCCATGAGGAAGCAAAAGCAACAGATGCAACTTATCTATATGGCTTAAAAGAGAGCGCGCCTATCGAGGAGATCATCGAAACGTTGGAAGAGAAATCTCTAGATTACAACTTTATTGAAGAAATCCGAATGCTTAGTATCGAAGGAGCTTCAAGCAAGCAGGCACTAGATGAATATGGCTCATCCATCGAATGGAGTGGACCGGAGCAAGTAATAGAAGTTAAACCGGAAGCAGTAACGGTCCCAACAGCTTTAGAGGAAAAAACGGGTTCCAGATATGATTCCTGGAGATGGGATATCAACAGAGTCACTAATAATAGCGCGACTTATGGAATTGAAAAAGGTAATCATACGGTAAAAGTTGCTGTAGTAGATAGCGGAATTGATTTTAATCATCCGGATTTAGCTTCAAATATTGTGGGCGTTGGGAAGAGCTTTGTCCCTGGTATTACAACGACACAAGATTATCTGGGACATGGAACAATGGTTGCAGGGGTGATTGCATCCAATGGCAATTTAAAAGGTGTTGCTCCTGAGGTGGGGTTAGTGCCATATAAGGTGTTTCATACAGATGCTGCTGATTCCATGTGGGTTGTAGAAGCAATTGTAGAAGCAGCCAAAGATGATATGGATGTTATCAATTTAAGCTTGGGGACATACAAGTCATTGAAAAAGAAAGAGGATCAGGCTGTCATCGAAGCATATCGCCGAGCTGTAAAATTTGCAACGAAAGAAGGCAGTATTATTATTGCCTCTGCCGGCACGGATGGTTATGACATGAGTAACCCTAAAGATTTAGCCGAACAGCTTGGAGAGCCGGATGATGTACAGATACACCTGCCAGGAGGGGGATTATCTGATGTTGTGACGGTCTCAGCAACTAATAAGTTAGACCAGTTATCCTTCTATTCGAATTTTGGAACCCAAGTTAATATTGCAGCGCCAGCGGGGGATTATGGTGAGGATTATGAAACATTAGGACAAATAAAATTAGATGCGATGACGATTACAAC
>NZ_JAZVJO010000210.1:0-4211 GCF_059453735.1 Peribacillus sp.
CCGAACAATCCACTCCCAGGCTTTGATTCAGTAAACCAACTCCCATTCCCTTTTGGACCTTCAAAGGTTTCCCTTAATAAGTCCTTAATTCCATCAATCATCATTTCATCACCCTTCCTGAGTTTTTGATCGTCAACATATACGAAACCGAATAAATCGTTAAGGTCGTAAATATGAACGTTCTAATTGGACATCGAAATCTTTAACATGAACTCATTCCCGGTAATTGCAACATCATAAGATTCATTGCTTTTTGAGATCTATATCAAAACTCGACCATCTTTATGGATTTCATGACCTTGCTCTACAATAAGATTTAGAGACTGATCAATATTGATGTTTTTTAAGTATTTTGCAAATTTTGAACCTAATCAACTATTCTATTTTTTATGTGAGAATTCCTTCTTCACGAGAAGTGTTGCATGACGACCTTCAGCAAGAGGGCAAAACAGAGATAAAATAACTTAACACTTCAAAAAGGTATTTTGATACTGATGTTTTTTACAGAGGTAGATAACCTAGAAGAATTCAAAATACCTTCCTTTCAGTGCATTACTAAGCAACGCCCGCAGAAGAATGATCTGCGGGCGCTGCTTAGTGTTTTTTCTTCAGTTCGAGTGCGATAGCTTTTGCAAGGTCTTCTGCCATTTGGGGTACAAAGGTCTTCAATAACGAGTTCGCTATTGGCGCCTTATATCCGCTTGCAGTAATGTCTAAAAAACCGGTCATCTTCGTATTCCTTGGATCGATGGCTTCTGCTAAAAAATAACCGCTGCCGGCAAACGGTTCATTCAGACCAGTGAGGTCAAATGTTACTTTACTCGGTCCTTTCCATTCAATGATATCGACAATCAGCTCTATTTTCTTCTTCATCAAGCCTAAATCGCCTTTAAACTTCCAGGTAACCTGATTTTCATTTAATACAGTATGATTGATGTAGCCAGGAACAAGCGGTGCCCAGTTTTCTACCTTGCTTACAAACTCCCAGATTTCTTCGATTGGTAAAGCCATTTTTATGCTGTGCAGCCCGGTTGGCAAAAGTCCCACCTCATTCGTGTTGTTACTTTCACTCCTACTGTATTATATTGTCCAAACTGTATAGAACCTTAAGAGTAAAATAGCTAAATCTTAGGATACGGTTTCCCGTAAATCAAGTACCTGTAATATTTCAGCCTTTATGAGAGCAAGATCCATATCGGTACGATTCCTTGGTTTGGACTGCTTAATTGTGAGTACCTCAGCTAATACACCTGGCTGCCCCTTTAAAATGAGAATACGATCACAAAGATATAAGGCTTCATCGATATCATGAGTAACTAATAGCATCGTCGTATTTTTCTTTTTCCAGATAGAAAGTAATAATTCTTGCAGCTGCATTTTTGTAAAAGCATCTACCGCACTAAAGGGTTCATCAAGTAATAGTACTTCAGGCTCCGTTACAAGTGCCCGCGCAATGGCAGTCCGTTGAGACATCCCTCCAGAAAGATCCTTTGGGTAATGTTTTTCAAAGCCCGTGAGACCTACCGTACCCAACAAATCGTGGACGAGAGCTTTTTGATCCCCCTTCAGCCCGAAGGCTACATTTTGTTCAACTGTCAGCCAAGGCATCAGCCTCGGCTCTTGGAACATCATTCCGACTTCTTCCTTCTCAAGACTAAAGTTCCCTGTGTAGTCCTTATCCAACCCTGACAGGACACGCAGCAAGGTGCTTTTTCCACAGCCGCTTGTTCCCAATATCCCAATGATTTCTCCCTCTTCCACGGAAAAAGAAACATCTATTAAACCAGCCTGTTTATGATTGAATGTCCGTGAAACCTGTTGTACAGATAACATATCGCTTCCTTCTTTCTCAATGTTGATTTGCCAAACTGTCCTGCCACCTTAATGAGCGTTCTTCAATCATTTTTAGGATCCAGTCGGTTAGTTTACCTAGAATAGCGAAAAGAAGAATACTGCCGATTATCGTATCTGGAGAATACGTATTCTGGCCGACAATCAACAGGTAACCCAGCCCTTTGCTTGCCCCCATAATTTCTGCCGCCACAACAAACATCCATCCAAGGCCAAGACCGCTGCGGATTCCTGTCAAAAATGATGGAAGCGAGGCCGGAAGAATAATTCTGCGGACAATTTGAAACGATGTAAAACCATATATTTTACCGACTTCAATCAGCTTACGATCTACACCCCGTATCCCGGCCACCATGTTCAGATAGACTGGAAAAAACACCCCAACCGCGATGAGCGTCACCTTCGAGGTTTCACCAATGCCCATCCAGAGAATAAACAACGGTACCCATGCAAGCGATGGAATCGATCGAAGCGCTTGAATAATGGGATCCACAAGTTCTTCAAAAATTTTCAGATAACCCACCAATGAACCAACGATTATGGCAGCAAGTGTTCCAATAAAAAATCCTGCAAACACTCTTGTTAAGGTCGAACCAAGATGTCCCCAAAGGGTTCCTTCCAACACCATTTGATATAGGCTGGCAATAATTACAGATGGTGCAGGCAGCAAATGGGCTTCAATAAGCCCCATTTTGCTTGCCGCTTCCCATAAAACGACTAATGTCACTGGCAAGATGCTGCCCAGCAGAAGCCTACGATTACTCTGCGGCTTTTTACTTGGCATTGTAATTTTGTTCATTTGACCCAATTTAAGCGCACGATTACTTTGCTCTAACATCCTATTCCCCTCTCTTCTCCATTACTTGGTGACTTTCTCCGCATATGTCGGGTTAAGTAACTTGTTTGTCAGCTCATTAACGTCGGTCGAGTCTTTTAATAAACCAGCTTCTTTGAGTACCTCTCCTGAACCAGTAATAATGGCTTTTTGTTCATCACCGGGAACCGGTTTAGAAAAATCTGTGCGTTCCAATTGTTTTTTTGCAACCTCAAGTGAAATGCTTGCTTCTTTCGCAAGAATTTCTGCGGTTTCATCTGGATGGTCGATTGTCCACTGCCGAGCTTCCTCATATGCTTCAAGAACTTTTTCCACATATTTGGGATACTTCTTAGCAAAGTCCTCACGAACATCCAACGTACTAAAACTATTAAAGTCAGGATTTCGGTAAAAGATTTGAATATCTGATTCCAATTCTACCTTAGCCATATGCGGATCAAGACCTGCCCAAGCATCTACATCACCTGATTGAACAGCTGCAGCTCCGTCACTGTGCTGTAGGTTAACAATTTCAACATCTTTCTCTGTTAATCCAGCTTCCTTTAACGCACGTAAGAGAAAAATATAGGGATCAGTACCCAAAGTAGCCGCTACTTTTTTCCCCTTTAAATCAGCTACTGATCGAATACTTCCTTTTTTAGCTAAAAGCGCCGTCCACTCCGGTTTTGAGGAAATATAGACGCTTTGAATGGGCGTACCCTTTTCTTTGGCAAGCAAGGCTGCCGCACCTGCAGCTGAACCGAAATCAACACTATCTGAACTAAGAAATTCTAACGCTTTATTAGAACCTTGGCTGAGGACGAACTCGACATCAATGCCCTCTTCTTTGAATTTCTTTTCAGCCAGCCCCTGATCTTTTAATACCAAGCTAACCGGTGAATAGTACGCATAATCAAGAATGATTTTCTTTGGTTTTCCGTCCTTTCCAGTTCCGCTCGCATCGTTCGAGCAGCCTGAAAGTACTAATCCTGTTAATGCCAATAATATAGCCCATTTCTTCATCTTCCTACCTCCGTTTTTCTAGAATACCGATTTGCTTACTTGGTTTAATAACCGTAAAAAACCCTCTTCAAAAAATAAGAAGAGGGTTTTTAAAAAAATCCTCCCTCATCTTTCAGATCAGTTGATCTGCAGGATTTAGCACCTTTTCAAGCTTTCGCTTAATGGTTGCCGGGCTTCACAGGGCCTATTCCCTCCGCCGCTCTCGATAAGAGTGTCATTACTATTTAATTAAATTAAGGTATTTATCTGTATGAAGTATATAGCACAAAAATTTCAATGTCAATAATATTTTGAATATTTAATTTTAAAATTATTAACTACTAAACATGACATAACAGTTCTAATTTCATGTTCACCATAATCCCAGCCAATTGCTGCAGAAAGTTCTATTAAACTTAAAAAATCATATGTATCAAATTCCGCTAATTCTAATACTAATATATTGTCTGAAAGCATTAGAAATCTCCCATTTAAATTCTTATCATAATTCCCCACCCTTCAAAACTTAGACACCCTGGGCCAT
>NZ_JAZVJO010000211.1:0-2617 GCF_059453735.1 Peribacillus sp.
CTCATTTCATCTGGATAACCTGCCAAGATTACCGCGAATTTCCCGCTGTATTTCTGATTAGTCATTAAGGAAACCAACGTATCGATTACGGTTTGTCCATAATCATCGCCCGATTTTCCCTCTCGCTTTAAACTATAAGCCTCATCTATAAATAAGACACCTCCTACTGATTTTTCGACGATGGCTTGAACTTTTTCCTCCGTTTGGCCAACATAAGCCCCTACTAACTGAGAGCGTTCGACTTCTAACACTTCTTCACGAGGAAGGACACCCAGCTCATAGTAAATTTTCGCAAGCAGCCTGGCAATGGTTGTCTTCCCTGTACCTGGATTTCCAGTTAGAACCATATTTAAGCTTTGTTCGGATTTAATTCGTAATCCCATTTCAGTGCGTCGATTTTGGTACTGTAGAAAACGATAAAAATCACGAACTCTATTTTTGACCCCGGACAAACCTACCATTGCTTCAAGTTCTTCAAGCGGACCTTCTGTAGGAAGCGTCTCTACTGTTTGTTCGAATAAGGCATTCCATTCGTCTTTCCTTCTTTGGAGTTTTTCAAGAGCCTGTTTTATGACAGCATAATGTGTCGCCGTATGAAAAACACCTGTAATGGACTCTTCATAGTCAATAGACGCCTGAAGCAACAAGCTAAGAATTTCCTTTATATCAGTCAATAAGACTTCTGCTTTTTGGTATCTTTCCAGCAGTTTTGGATCTTCTATTGCTTGGGCAGCCCATAAACCTTTAAGAAGTCTATCCTTCGTTTTCTCCGTATTTTCCAAATAGTGCTCACAGCTTTTGATATACTGCTCGGCGATATTCTTCTTAGCTGTTCGATTATCGGTTTCTCTCATTTGAGGAAAAACATAATCATCAAATATCCCTAGATATTTCCTCCATTCAGAGTCTGCTAATAATTGATTAGCAAGCTGATTAGCGGGATTAAGTCTCAGTGCTTCCTGGACCCAGGCAGCATATAGTGTCCCTTCTCCTTTCCCCGCTTTTTGTATTTTTGCCAGCAGACTATAAAGCCTGGATCGTTCTATATCGGCTTCCTTATTCGTTTCGTGTATATTTTTTAATGCCTGAACAATGGAAGCTGGATCCGTTTCATCCATATATGTATGTTGTTCTAAATCAGTTAGTTTGTTCTTTTGATTAGAGGTCATTTTCACTCATCCATTCCCGAAAATTCCTTTCCATCTTATCATAAATAGCTGTAAATCACCCCTGTTGACGCCCCAAGCCGTTTTTATACCAAGAAAAAGCGGCAAAGGAATACTAATCCCCTTTACCGCTTTTGAATTACTCGCCCTTTGTTTGAATTACCTGAGCATGCTCACCCGATTTATCTGCCATTTTCTTTCCCTTATTTCCATGCCCTGTTCTCGGCTGAGTTCCAAGATGAGAGGGTACAAATGCTTGGGGATGTTTTTTCGGATTACTCATGTTATCGCCTCCTTTCCATAGTGTTTACTACGGAAAGAAAGTAATGCCTGCCATATTTTTATTCTGCTTTTTGTAAATGTCTTTTTTCTAAACGGTCTTCGATAAGTTCCAATTGTTTTGAGTTCTTCATTAACTCTACACGATTTTCCATTACAAGCTCTTCAAATGTCCGTTTTCTTTTTTTCATTATGAACCACCTCTACTTGATTTCCTCTTATTATCTCCAATTATTGCTAGTCCTAGCCTAAAATTATTAAAAATTTAGATAATGACTTATACAGTAAATAATAGACGAACTATTTTTCAACAAAAAAAGCAACAGACTATTGTCCGTTACTTCATTTTATTGGTGGTATCTTTCATATAGCTTTCACTCATAGCCGTTCGGTATACATCCTGAATAATCCCTTCAGAATCAATAAAGTAAGTGGTTGGAATACTAAGGACTTGATACTGGTCATTTACTGGATTTTTTGAACTCTGACTATCGAGCAAAATGGTAAATGTAACTCCATATTCTTTTACAAATGCTTGAACATCATTTTCTGGATCAATATTTACAGCTAGAATCACCACATCATCTTCGATAACCTGTGAAAACTTCTCCATGTCCGGCATTTCTTCCCGACACGGCGGACACCACGTAGCCCAAAAGTTTAAAACTACTTTCTTTCCTTCATAATCAGAAAGCTTAACACTTTCCCCTGTTAAAGACTTCAATTCAAAATCTGGAGCTTTGACCCCTATTTTTAATCCGCCCAATTGTTCGTTACTGGCTGATGTCGGCCCTTGTCTGTCCATTGCTTGAAAAATAGCAATTCCAATTAGAACGAGAAGAACCGCTGAGGCGATTATTTTCTTCCACATCTGTATCCCCCCTAGCATGCAATCCATACACCCTTATTCGCTTACCCCTATATATACTATTATTGTTTATATCCGGCAGCTAGAACAACTTGTACACCCTTCATCATACCAGCTACATACATCCAAATAAAGAGCTCATCATGAAACAGCGAATTCTCTTAGTTAACGTTCGTTTTTTGGACAAAATAAAGGCGGCAGACCCTAAAAAGGATTTGCCGCCCCTGGTAAAAGCATGTTATTTTTCTTGCAATTTGTTACGTAATACCATTTGAAGGATGCCGCCATGACGGTAGTAATCAAT
>NZ_JAZVJO010000212.1:0-1806 GCF_059453735.1 Peribacillus sp.
GTGAAGCAGGCAATGACCGTCATCTACATTAAGCACAATAACCTGTCCGCCGGTACACGCACCTTTAACGCAATTCCGAAGAAGTCCCCGTCCTCTTACAAAGTGTAAGGGCGGGGATGAATTTGGTCTTCAGATATGATATAATGAATTCAGTCGTAAATGACTGGACGGTAGTTATATAAATGAAATTGGACAATAATAATCATTCAGTATTCTCAATGTATTATCACCTCATTCTTGTTGTGAAATACCGCAGAAAAGTCTTTGATGACGTGATCTCTGATTATGCAAGAAGTGTATTTGAGAAGATCGCGCCTTCTTACAATATCTCTCTGCTCGAATGGAATCATGACGTGGATCATGTTCACATTATGTTCAAGGCACAGCCAAACAGTGAATTATCTAAATTCATCAATGCTTATAAAAGCGCTTCTTCCAGATTGATCAAGCGTGATTTCCCGGAGATACGGAAGAAACTTTGGAAAGAATACTTCTGGAGTCAGAGTTTTTGTCTTCTTACGACCGGGGGAGCGCCGATTGAAGTGCTAAAAGAATATATAGAGACACAGGGAGAACGATGAAACGTAATATTGCATATCGATATCGCGCATATCCCGATGAGGCACAGGAGATCCTTCTTCAGAAGACGTTCGGCTGTGCCCGTTTCATCTGGAATCAGATGCTTGCGGATATCAAAGCGTATTACGAAAAAGAAAAGAAGCAGTTATATCCGACACCGGCACAGTACAAAGCAGAATATGAATGGCTGAAGGAAGTGGATTCTCTGGCACTGGCAAATGTACAGCTGGATCTGAAACAGGCTTTTCAGCGTTTTTTCAAAGATAAGAAGATCGGATATCCCAGATTCAAGGCAAAGCATCACAGTAAAAAGAGCTATACCACGAATCTGGTTAACGGAAACATCGTTGTTTCTGATAAAACCATCCGACTTCCGAAACTGGGAGAACTGAAGATAAAGAAACACAGAGCGGCACCGGATGAGTGGAAACTGAAATCGGTCACAGTCATACAGGAAGCCAGCGGCAAATACTATGTGTCTGTCCTGTACGAATACGAGAACCAAGTAATCGAACAGAACCGTACAGATAAGGCGATCGGCCTTGATTTTGCCATGAACGGACTGTATGTGGACAGCGACGGGAACAGTGCGGAGATGCCGCATTTTCTGCGTGAGAGTGAGAAACGGCTCAAAAAGGCACAGCGAAAGCTCTCAAAAATGTATGTAAGGGGTAAAGAGAAGCAGTCAAACCGGTATTACAAACAGAAGCGCAGAGTTGCGGTCCTTCATGAAAAAGTACGGCATCAGAGGGCGGATTTCCTCCATAAACGATCCAGAGATCTCGTGAACAGGTATGACTATATCGGGATCGAAGATCTTGATATGAAATCCATGAGCCGGTCACTGAGATTTGGAAAAAGTGTCAGTGACAATGGATGGGGAATGTTTGTGGCTATGCTTACATACAAAGCCGAGATGTCCGGAAAGCATGTGATCAAAACAGACCGGATGTTTCCGTCGAGTCAGATGTGCCATGTCTGCGGATACCTGAATACCGGGACAAAGGATCTTAAGGTTCGCGGCTGGGAATGTCCTGAATGCGGAACGCATCATGACAGAGATCAAAACGCTGCAGTCAATTTGAAAACAGAAGCACTGAGAATTGCGCTTCTGTAACGTATCAAAATGAATGATGGTACCCTGGGGCACAGGGAATCCGATAAGCTCGGGTTATCTGAACACGCGGGTGTTCTTGACCGAGAAGCCCCCACCTCTAAGCGTAAGCG
>NZ_JAZVJO010000213.1:0-6714 GCF_059453735.1 Peribacillus sp.
TACCCCCAGGGGGAACTTATTCATCAGGTCTTCCTAAAAAGTGTATCTAAAGAAATAGACTTAAAGATGAGTGACCCATTTTCAAAAACCCTTAAAACAATGATGCCCCATGGGGTATTTTAGAGCTTAAAATAGTGCCCAGACGGGAATACGCAGCCTCTAGACGGGAATACGCATGATCCAGACGGGATTACGGCCATCTCAGGCGGGAATACGTGAAGACCAGACGGGATTAACAGCTGGAACAGCAGAAAAACAGATAAAATCCCCCATGAAGACTTAGAAGTCAGCAGATCTTCAGAAAAAGTTGCAGTAACACATAAAACAAACCCTTCTAAGGAGAAGGGCTTACACATTGTATATCGAACAGGGTTGATGAGTTTATTTATTTTCATTTAGGACTTGGTTCAGCCATTGTTTATTCTTTATATACCAATCAATGGTTTGACGTATTCCCGTTTCAAAGGTATATGTTGGCTTCCAGCCTAATTGTTCCAGTTTAGTAGGATCAATTGCGTAGCGTTTATCGTGTCCTAGACGGTCCTCCACGTGTTCAATTAACTCTTCAGATTTTCCAATTGTATGGATGATGGTTCTAACGACGTCTAAATTTGTTTTTTCATTATGCCCGCCTATATTGTAGACTTCGCCATTGATTCCTTTATGAAGGATTGCATCAATAGCTGTACAATGATCGTATACATGCAGCCAGTCCCGTATGTTTTGGCCGTTCCCATAAATGGGTACCTTTTGATCATTGAGAATCTTGGATATGGTTAGTGGAATTAGTTTTTCTGGAAATTGAAATGGGCCATAATTATTTGAGCATCTGGTTATATTTACTGGTAATTGATAGGTTTCTGCATAGGCGCGAACGAGTAAATCGGAGGATGCTTTGCTGGCACTATAAGGGCTGTTTGGTTGTAATGGCGTTGTTTCAGTAAAAAATTTTGTTTTATCAAAATCTAATTCTCCATATACTTCGTCCGTAGAGATATGAATGAATTTAGTGATTTTCGTCTGTTTAGCTGCTTGCAGCAAATTCTGTGTACCAAGTACGTTGGTTAAAATAAATTGTTCGGGATTAGCAATGGAGCGGTCTACATGGCTTTCTGCAGCAAAATGGATGACATAGTCGAACTGTTTTTTTGTGAATAGATTACTTAGTTGTTCATTATCTGTGATATCTATATGGGTAAAAAGATAGTTTGGATGATTTTCGACTTCTTGATGCTTCGATAACTCGCCTGCATACGTTAATGCATCTAGATTAACTACTTCATATTCAGGGTATTTATTTAGTATATAGTGGACGAAATTCCCCCCAATAAACCCTGCACCACCGGTAATAAGCACCTTTTTTTTCACCATTTTATTTCACCTCATCATTCAATTCCGTTAAAAAACGGGCGAGTGCGTCCTGCCATTTGGGGAGGGGGGTTAATCCATTTTCAATAAGTTTGGCTTTAGATAGACGGGAATTCTTGGGACGTTTTGCTTTAGTAGGGAATTCCTCACTTGTAATGGAGTGGACAGAAACAGAGCGATTAGCTAGTCTGAATAGTTCTTCTGCAAAATCTGACCAACTGCATACGCCTGAATTGGCAGCATGATATATACCATATTGCTCTGTTTGAATCATATCAAGTAATAGGATGGACAAATCTCGGGTGTAAGTTGGAGCACCGAATTGGTCACCTACTACACGAACTACTGGTTGCGAATCGGCCAGTCTAAGCATCGTTTTAATGAAGTTATTTCCATTAATCCCGAAAACCCATGAAATTCGCACAATAAAGAAGTGAGATAACATGGTTTCAATAATTTGTTCGCCTTCGTATTTTGTTATTCCATAGTATCCTATTGGATTGGGTTGATCAGACTCTGTATAGGCGGTAGTTCCATTACCATCAAATACATAGTCTGTGCTAAGATAAACAAACTTTGCACCCGTTTCTTTTGCTGCTTCAGCTAGATATCTTGTTCCATTTACATTGACATCGTAGCATCGTTCCTTATCGTCTTCAGCAAGATCTACAGACGTATAAGCGGCACAATGAATAATGGCGTCAGGGTTTAGTTCACGTATATAGGTTCGAACATTTTGTCCATTGGTGATATCTAAATCCTTTGAACCTGTTCCATACATCTCGAAACCTCTTTGTTTTCCTTCTCGAACTACATCGTAACCAAGCTGCCCCGTATATCCAGTTACAACTATTTTCATTCTATTTCACCGAAATAATGTCGAGCATTTTTTAATAGTGGAGCCTCTTCATCTTTTCTAGATAAAATCGGGGGGACATGATCGGGCCATTTAATATTGAGAGCAGGATCATTCCAAAGAATTCCGTAGTCATGTTCTTTTGAATAGAGTTCATCTACTTTATATTGAACTTCTGTATCAGCAATCAACGTCATAAATCCATGAGCAAAACCCTTAGGAACGAGTAATTGCTTTTTATTATCTGCACTGAGTACTATGCCAACCCATTTAGTGTACGTTGGGCTGTCTTTACGGATGTCCACTGCTACATCAAAAATAGCCCCTTTGGTACAACGGACAAGCTTTGACTGAGCTTTTGGATTTAGCTGATAGTGCAATCCTCGAAGGGTTCCTTCCTTTTCTGAGTACGAATGATTGTCTTGTACAAAGTGTAGAGAGAGACCAGCTTTTTTAAGCGTCTCTTCGCTATATGTTTCCATAAACCAGCCGCGACTGTCCCCTAAAACAGAAGGAGTTAGTATGAACAACCCATCTAGAATGGTTTTAATGATTTCCATCTGACACCTCTTCTTTATTTTACAAATGGTTTTTGATCAGCAATTCGAATTAGGTATTGTCCGTATTGATTTTTCTTTAAAGGGGCGGCTAACTTGAGTAGATTATCTTTAGTAATATAACCCTGGTTATAAGCGATTTCTTCGATGCAGGCAATTTTCATACTTTGGATCTTTTCAATGGTCTCAATAAATTGAGAAGCCTCTAATAAGGATTCGTGTGTTCCTGTATCTAACCAAGCAAATCCTCTTCCTAAGATTTCGACGTGCAGATTTCCATTTTCTAGATAGGCTTGATTAATATCCGTAATTTCGAGTTCACCACGGGCAGAGGGCGATATTTTTTTTGCAAGTTCCACAACAGAATTGTCATAAAAATATAGGCCTGTTACGGCATAGTTTGATTTCGGCTTTATTGGTTTTTCTTCAAGTGATATAGCTTGAGCAGATTCATCAAACTCTACGACCCCGAATCGTTCGGGATCATGTACATAATAACCAAATACAGTAGCTCCATCTTTCCTGTTGGCTGCCCGTCGTAGTTTTTCTGTCAATCCATGACCATAAAAAACATTATCGCCTAGGACCAGTGCCACATCGTCTTCTCCAATAAATTTCTCTCCAATAAGGAATGCTTGTGCAAGGCCGCCCGGATATTCCTGCTCTTCATAAGCAATATGCAAGCCTAAATGAGAGCCGTCGTTGAACAGCTGTTTGAATCGTCCTATATCCTGAGGAGTAGAAATAATTAAGATTTCCCTTATCTCGGCAAGCATCAGAACAGATAATGGGTAATAAATCATTGGTTTATCATAGATAGGCAGTAACTGCTTGGACATTCCTTTGGTTAGAGGATATAATCTAGTCCCACTGCCTCCAGCTAAAATGATTCCTTTCATAGTACCACCTCTCATTTAGTTCCTTTAGTGAATACATAAGGATGATTCTCTATCATATGTTTTTCGTTTCAAATGGTGATGAGGAAGGTGTAAACAAAGAACCTCACAAAAGTGAGGTTCTTTGTTTACACTTTTTCAGCAACGATTAAAAACTGATAGATAAAAGCGTCTGTGGTCAGCGAATCAGTATCTAGACCAAAGGCTTTTCCAATCGGTCCTAGATTTGCAGCAAGGAGCCGGTCAGCCTCAGAATATCCGATGGTTGTACCGGATAATATCTTTATGACTAAGTTTTCTGGGAACAGCGTATGCAATGTTTTTCGAGTGAAAAATCGCAAATGTGTCCGATCTAATAAACCAGCATCTCTATATGAGAAGTCTGCTTGCATTAATTCTTTTATAATCTCGATATTAGCAATATTAGGTAAGGAAATGACGAGTTGACCACCATCATTTAATATGGAAGTTAATTCTTTTACAATTTTCCATGGATCGCGTAAATGTTCTAAGACATCGGCACACACGATGCAATCAAAGGTCCCCAATTTAGACAAGTCAAAGTCCTCAACATCTGCAGAATAGACCGCATCGAGATTATGTTGGGCAAACTCCGCTACATTAGAATCAATTTCAATTCCGATTACTTCACAATTATATTTTTCTTTTAAGTCAATTGCCATTGCTCCCATTCCACAGCCAAGTTCCAAGACTCTTTTTGAATGAGCAGGGATTAAATTAAGTACTTCTGGCCGGGAAAACATAAAGTAATTTGCACTGAATCCCCATTTTTCGTAAAGTTTGCTTTTGTTTGTGTACATTAACTGAGTAAAATTGATTGAACTATTCTTAAAGGTAACACTTCCATAATGATGAACAAATGAATCTTGGGCTATATAGAGTTCATACCCTTTACGAAGTGCGCGCAGGCATAAATCATCATCTTCGTAGTTACCTATTCCAAAAGATTCATCAAATAACCCTATTTCGTCTAAGACTTCCTTTTTACATGCTAAAGCGAATCCTACTAATCTTAAGACCTTTTTCTTCTCGCCTGTTTTTTCCTTTACATAGTCAGAAGCAAAGTCCTCTAAACCTTCTAGTGTATCTTGATTATACGTTACAGAGATGCGTTGGTTACCCGAAATATTATTGGTGACTGGTCCTGCAATTCCAATTTTATCATTCGAATATAAGGTATTTATTAAAGAGTCCAGCCATCCAGGTGTAACAACAGTATCATTATTCAAAAAGAGTATGATATCGCCCGTTGCTTTTTCAACTCCTTGATTATTCCCCTTAGCAAATCCCTCATTTTCTTTATTTACGATGACTTTTATATCCTCTTGTTCAGATAAATAAGCTACAGTTTCATCCTCTGATCCATTATCAACGACAATGATTTCATAGTCGTGCGTATGGCTTCTGATACTGTCTATACACTTTTTTGTATAATCGATTTGATTGTGAGTCAAAAGTATAATTGAAGTTTTCATTTGTTCCTCCTAATTACCGGTAAATAAAATCATTTTATTTATATGATGTATGGAAGATTTGGTGCGAATAAAATGATTCCTGTAGAATGCTGCACTCACATTTAAAACAACTTCGCATATAATTATTTGGCGTAATTGCTAAGACAAAAACACTTTGGAGGGAAGCCAATTGAGTGAGCATTCAAGTTATGAGGACTACGCTTCTAAAGATGTGAATTATTATCAGGGAGTTAATAATACGCTATTAGGGATGGTACCATCGAGTGTGAAGCAGGTTCTTGATATAGAATGTGCAGAAGGAAACTTAGGGGCAGCGATTAAAGCGGAAACAGGTGCTTATGTGGCAGGGGTTGAGCTTTTTTCCAGTGCTGCAGAGATTGCTGTCACAAAACTTGATGAAGTCATCGTAGAGAATATTGAAAACGTTGACCCCACTGCAGTCACTGACCGAATGTGGGTGGGTGAAAAGTCATTGAGTGAACAAGTAGAGGAAGCAATAAAGGGCGGAGCAACCTTTATTCAACTACGCGAAAAGACCTTAGGGTATGATGAATTTTTACAGGAAGCTAAACAAATAAAGGAAGTAACGGATCGTTATCAAGTTCCATTTGTGATTAATGATTACGTGAGGGTAGCCGTTGATTGCGGTGCAGATGGTGTTCATATTGGACAAGATGATCTTGGAATAGAGGAAACACGGAAATTGGTTGGCCCTGATAAAATAGTAGGCGTATCGGTTCAAACCGTTGAGCAGGCAATTGCGGCTGAAAAAAGTGGCGCGGATTATCTTGGAGCAGGTTCTATGTTCAGTACTTCAACAAAAATGGATGCAGATATGGTATCTTTCAAAACATTAAGAGAAATATGTGAAGCCGTTACAATCCCAGTTGTTGCCATAGGAGGCATTAATCAACGTAATATTCTAAAACTAAACGGTAGCGGAGTGGACGGAGCAGCCATTGTATCAGCAATATTTGCGGCACAAGATATAAAAGAAGCGAGCCGGGAATTATATGTTCTTTCAACAAAAATGATTAAAAAGTAGAAATGAGGGGTTTGTTTGAAAAAGGTACTTAGTATTGCGGGTTCAGATTGCAGCGGCGGGGCAGGTATTCAAGCAGACATTAAAACCATTACGGCACATAAAATGTATGCGATGAGTGTAATCACAGCATTGACAGCTCAAAATACGATGGGAGTAAAGGGGGTCTTTGAAACACAACCAGAATTTGTAGCATTGCAGTTAGAGTGTATTATGACTGATATTTTCCCAGATAGCGTGAAAATAGGAATGGTATCCTCACCAGCCATTACTAGGGTAATCGCTGAAAAACTGACGGAGCATAAAACAAAACATATTGTTCTAGATCCGGTGATGATTTCTACAAGCGGCAGTCGGTTATTGAATGAAGAGGCGATGGAAAGTCTCCTGACTAACCTGATGCCGCTTGCCACACGTATTACCCCGAATATTCCTGAAGCAGAAGCAATTTCGGGGATGAAAATTAATTCAAAGGAAGATATGCAAAACGCTGCTGTTA
>NZ_JAZVJO010000214.1:0-3556 GCF_059453735.1 Peribacillus sp.
CAAAATGTGGCTCAGACGGGAATACGGCACCTCCAGACGGGAATACCTATTGTTCAGACGGGATTAAGCTTCTTCTAGACGGGAATAATGCGTTGCCAGACGGGATTAATGGCAGGCGAAGCAAAAAACAGTGAAAATACCCCCATGAGTCAGCGTGTCTTTCATAAAAAGTGTATTTGGAGAAGGCCAATTAGCAGGAAGACCAAGAGACAGCGACCTATTTTTAAAAAGACCTAAAAACCCATACCCCATAGGGTATTATTTGCGTCAAAATGTGGCTCAGACGGGAATACGGCACCTCCAGACGGGAATACCTATTGTTCAGACGGGATTAAGCTTCTTCTAGACGGGAATAATGCGTTGCCAGACGGGATTAATGGCAGGCGAAGCAAAAAAACAGAGAAAATACCCCCCCGAGTCAACATGCTTTCCTTAAAAAGTAAAATTGGAGAAGCCCAATTAGCAGGAAGACCAAAAAAATACTGCGACCCATTCTCAAAAAAAACATCCAAACACCCCATCGTGGTATTATCTGTTCCCAAAATATTAATAGATAATAGTGTATTTTTTTGAAAATTTATTGGTAAATTTTGAAACCTATTGTTTTTTCATTCGTAAATACTAGTATCCAGAAATGAAAGGGGAGGCTGTAATGAAGAAGAAAGGGATGTGTAGTCATCAGCTGTTTATTCACCAAACTAGCAGTGTAAAGGGTGATCATCAATGGAACTTTTCGGCGTACCATTAGAAACCGTTTATCTTTATACCTTAGTGATTTCAGGTGGATTGACTCTATTTCTTATCTTATTTAATGATGTATTTGCTGGAATAGATGGTCCTGATTTTTTAAATCCTGTACTAATCGTAGCTTTTATGGCCGTTTTTAGTGCTTCAGGCTTTATATTTGAAAAAGTATCTAGTCTGCAGGAGCTTTTGGCAGCCGGATTATCAGCACTTATTGGTTTATTAATTGTTAGTTTATTGAATATTTTTGTATTGATTCCGTTAGCTTCAGCAGAAGAATCGCTTTCCTTTCATGAGTCGGCACTGAAAGGAAGGGTGGGCAGGGTACTTACTTCTGTTCCTGAAGATGGATTTGGTGAAGTTCTTATTGAAGGAAATAGCGGTTCAATTGCTAAACCTGCCGCTAGTTTCGAAAATGAAGGGATTCCTGCTTTAACAAGGGTACTCATTGTAGATGTTAAAAATGGCATTTTATATGTTACTCCTTATTTACAAATAGAAGATATTAACTAGGGGGCTTTTGTATGTTTGATTTAATTTATGTGATTGTTGGAGTAGTCGTCATTCTACTTGCTTTAATTGGAGTGTTTGTGACGAAATATCGTACGGCAGGTCCTGATGAAGCGTTAATTATTTCTGGTAGTTATCTTGGAAGTAAAAGTGTTCATGTTGATGAGTCTGGGAACAAAGTTAAAATAGTTCGTGGCGGCGGGGCGTTCGTGTTGCCTGTATTCCAACAGGCGGCACCACTTAGTTTATTATCTAGTAAACTCGAAGTTTCCACACCAGAAGTTTACACGGAGCAAGGTGTTCCAGTTATGGCAGATGGTGTAGCGATTATTAAAGTGGGCAGTACGATTAGTGAAATCGCTACTGCAGCCGAGCAGTTCCTTGGAAAGTTAAAGGAAGAACGTGAATTAGAAGCTCGTGAAGTTCTTGAAGGTCATTTGCGGTCTATCCTGGGTTCAATGACAGTAGAGGAAATTTATAAAAATCGCGAAAAATTTTCACAGGAAGTACAGCGTGTGGCTTCACAAGATTTAGCTAAAATGGGACTCATTATTGTATCATTCACGATTAAAGATCTTCGTGATAAGAATGGCTACTTGGATTCACTTGGTAAACCTAGAATTGCTCAAGTAAAACGGGATGCTGATATTGCCACTGCCGAAGCAGATAAGGAAACCAGAATTAAACGTGCAGAAGCATCAAAGGATGCACAACGAGCAGAGCTTGAACGAGGTACTGAAATTGCGGAAGCTGAAAAAATCAATAAGTTAAAGATTGCAGAATTTCGTCGTGAGCAGGATATTGCAAAGGCTCGTGCTGACCAAGCATACGATCTTGAAACGGCCCGTTCGAAGCAGGAAGTAACTGAGCAGGAAATGCAAATTAAAATTATTGAGCGGCAAAAACAAATCGAGCTTGAAGAAAAAGAAATTCTCCGTCGGGAAAAACAGTATGATTCAGAGGTAAAGAAAAAAGCAGACGCAGATCGTTATGCGGTTGAACAAGCGGCTTCCGCTGAAAAAATGAAACAAATAACAGAGGCGGATGCTAGCAAATATCGGATAGAAGCTATGGCTAAAGCGGAATCAGAGCGTGTCCGTTTGGATGGTCAAGCTAAAGCAGATGCACAAAAGGCCCAAGGTACGACTGAAGCGGAAATCATTCAATTGAAAGGTATTGCAGAAGCTGAAGCGAAACAGAAAATTGCAGAAGCGTTTGAGCATTTCGGTCAAGCAGCTGTCATGGATATGATTTTGAAGATGCTTCCTGAATACGCTAAACAAGTGGCCGCACCACTTGGGAATATTGATAAAATTTCGATTGTCGATACCGGTAATGGAAGCGGAGCAAATAAGCTGACCGGATACGCAACAAATTTAATGTCAACACTCCAAGAATCATTGAAAGAGTCGTCAGGAATTGATGTGAAGGAAATGCTTGAAAGCTTTGCGGGGAAACGAACCATGTACCAGCAGTTGTCAAAAGAAGAACAACAACAGATTATTGAAAAGGTGCCTACAGCATCAGCACTTGAGAAAGAATAAGCAGTCACCACAAAAACGGGGAAAAGTCTGAGTCGAGACTTTTCCCCGTTTTGTGCGTTTATAGGGTATTTACTCAAGAAAAATTAAAAAATTAGTGATAATGCCCATGCACTGCAGTCCGTAAAAACATAGGTTGTAAGGAGGTATGAGAGAGAACGACTATTGAGGAGGCGTACTATGTATCAAGGATATAGACAAATATATATGAATCCAGGCGAGATGCGGAGGCCTTGGGGATACGGAAGGCCATGGGGGTATGGTCCAGGGTTCGGCCCTGGATTCGGCCCTGGCTTTGGCCCTGGATTCGGTCCTGGATTCGGTCCTGGATTTGCCCCAGGGTTAATCGGCGGACTTGCGGCAGGCACACTGCTAGCCCCCGCGTTGTATGGGGGATTTGGCAATCCATTTTTCTTTTAACTAAAAACAGCAGGCTGTTTAGTTTGTAGACAAAAGAGGTACAGAATGATTTCATTCCGTACTTCTTTTGGCATTTTAAATACATTTGATGGAATGTTCCCTCCTTATCAAAGCAACTCAGTCTCTAATAGAAGTACTGTTTTGTGTATTCATTTTTAACATTATCTCTGCTTTTCAAAATCACTTGTACACTCCTTATTGATCTCCTCCTGAATCTGTTCTTGGGTAGCACGTGTTTCCAATTGGGCGTCGGATTTAAATCCAGATAAATATTAGAAAGACCGTTGATTGGAGTGTCGGCGTGAAGACTCCCGCGGAAAGCGAAACGCCTTTCACTGCAA
>NZ_JAZVJO010000215.1:0-1862 GCF_059453735.1 Peribacillus sp.
CAAGTTCGGAAATGGATTTGACCCTATACTGGGTGAAATTTTTCGTAAGTTAGAGGGTACTCAGCTCAATGACAACCTGGATGTTGAAAGTTTGATTGAGGAGATAACCAGTAAAGTTGAAATCAATACGGAAGATAAGCCGGCTTTACAAGGGATTCTGGCATCATACCTTGGTCAATCTTCCGCGATGCGTATGTTCCATCCACTCATTTTCAATTATATTTCTCTATCCTCTAATAAGGAAGCTGTTGGTGAAAAGGATATCGCCCAGTATATAGTTGATTCCTTGCTGGGAGATAGTGAGGACCTTCGAGGTATTATGGCTTTGACGGATAAAGAGCACGTGTTAACACGACTGATTTGTTCTAATTTGCCTGAATTACCGAAGGGTGAGGCTGGTAACAAATATGCCCCTGCATTTACCTATGTTGAATCGGTATTCAAGGAAGATTTGTCCTTCCTTGTAGGAAATCGAGAGTTTTTTATTTCTCATATTAATCTCTTTATCGCTTATTATTATTTTTACTCTGTAACCCAATTTACCCTTAAGTTAAATCAGTTTGAGAATATGGAACCGACAACTCCTACACCTCTATACTACAATGTCGACTGGGAAAATTCTAATCGAAGCAGGCTGGCGGTCACGAAAGGATTTAAGACAATCCTTGAATCAGCTCGAAGATTATTGATCCATATCAATACATTAGAACAATTAAATATTTTAATGGGTACCAAGAATCTACACTATGCAGAGTTGATGGATAAATTTAAGGAATTAGATGAAGTAGAGCAGAAGGAAATCGTAGCGTCTTTTAATGAATGGATAGTGGAGTATTCGGATGTGGCCATCGGTTCAACTGAGGGAATAGATGAGGCAGCTAACTTAGAACAATGCACGCATATCCTACACCATCAAATTGTAAAGGCCTACGAAAAAGGATCCATGCAAGGACCAAAAAGCAGATATGCACTAGCATTGACAGAAATCGGTCGTTTGTATTTCTTGAAGACAAGGGGCTCTTTAGGACATACCTTAAATGTCACCCAAGACTTTTTATTGCTGTTAACAGCCATTTCTGTTAAGTATGAGAAAATATCTCTGAAGCAATTATTCATTGAGTATGAAAAAAGAGGTGTATACTTCGATCGTTATTCTCGTGAGTCAATCGTTGAACTGTTAAATAAATTAAACTTAATCGAGAAAAAAAGTGATAGTGGAGATGCTCAATATGTTAAACCAATTCTATAACTATATGGCAAAAAAACTCATAGACTATTTAAAGCAAGAGAAAGTGAAGGCTGGAGAAAGGTATTTTTTGCAGTTTGATGAATTGGACAATGTCCGGGATTTTTATTCCGTTCTTAAATCATCTGATATTGCCCACCCTTTTATATACCAGCACAAACATGGGTCTCCCTATGAGACTTTCTATCTTGATATCCATGGTATCCGGGTCATTATTGCAGCCACCATTAATGGAGTGACACCAGATTATTTAGTGACGATTCGAAATCTAGTTAGTGAACAATCTGGTGAAGGCGTTAATACAGCTCTAATCAGTATGTCGCATCTTTCCTTAGATAGTATCCAAGGTGGAAGTAAAGACCTGCAAAGCAAGGGGATGCCATTTAACATCAGGATGGTGACGCAATATATTAAAGATGAATTGAACGATGAAAATTCTTTCTCAATAGCTGAAAAAGAAATTATTCACTTTCATCTGGATAAGAAGTTGGAAGACCTTGTTGTGCAGACGACCATATGGGATTATGCAGAGGTGATTTCTCTATTCTATAAAGGGAAAATTGAACAATCTGATTTTAAGACACTCAATCTTTTCCCAGATCCTGAGCTAAATAAG
>NZ_JAZVJO010000216.1:0-9042 GCF_059453735.1 Peribacillus sp.
AGGCGCTAGTTAAAGAACTTGCTTATTTACATGAACGCGGCGTGTCAACAGATAATCTTCGAATTTCAAATCGTGCTCATGTTATTCTTCCTTACCATATTAGATTGGATGAAGTAGAAGAAGAAAGTAAGGGAGCAAATAAAATCGGTACGACTAAAAAGGGAATCGGACCTGCTTATATGGATAAAGCAGCTCGTACAGGGATTCGGATGGCCGATTTATTAGATCGTGAAATCTTCGAACAAAAACTAGCTCATAACCTTAAGGAAAAAAATCTTCTGCTTGAACGTATATATGAAACAGATGGCTTTGAGCTGGAAGATATTCTTGATGAATACTTCGACTACGGCCAACAGGTACAAAAATATGTTTGTGATACATCTGTTGTTTTAAATGATTTAATTGACGATGGAAAACGTGTCCTTTTTGAAGGTGCACAGGGTGTGATGCTGGATATCGATCAAGGTACGTATCCTTTCGTTACGTCTTCTAATCCAGTAGCTGGCGGCGTTGCCATCGGTTCAGGTGTAGGACCAACAAAAATTAATCATGTGGTTGGTGTCTGTAAGGCCTATACATCTCGAGTAGGAGATGGTCCTTTCCCTACAGAGTTAGAAAATGAAATTGGTCATCAAATCCGTGAGGTCGGACGTGAATATGGTACAACAACAGGCAGACCGCGCCGTGTAGGCTGGTTTGATTCGGTTGTTGTCCGCCACGCCCGCCGTGTTAGTGGAATAACAGACCTTTCTTTAAATTCAATCGATGTCCTTTCAGGAATCGAAACCGTGAAAATTTGTGTTGCATATAAATATAATGGTGAAGTGATTAAAGAAATTCCAGCTAACCTTAATATTCTGGCTAAGTGTGAACCAGTATACGAAGAACTTCCTGGGTGGAAAGAAGATATTACCGGTTGTCGTTCACTAGATGAACTGCCTGAAAATGCACGTCACTATGTAGAGCATGTGTCTCAGTTGACCCAAATACCGTTGGCAACATTCTCTGTCGGTCCAGACCGTACACAGACGAACATTGTTATAAACCCTTGGCGTATAGTATAAAAAATCATCTCGGGATATTCATTCTGTTTAGGTTTGAATATCCCAGTTTTTATATGACGGGTACTTGATAGTTTCGTATCGATAGCAGCTTTTATTAAGCTATCAATAAAAGTCAAACTAAGATTTGATCTATACTGCTTTATTAAGTTATTTGTACTGCCTAGCATAGAATTAGATCGTTAAAATGACAAAGAAAAACAGCAGTGTAAATAATAATAAAAATTTATTTTAAAATACTATTGCTAAAAACTCATATTCTATGATAATATAAAAAGCGTCGTCATAAAAGAATCTTAAAACAGTGAGTTAGCTGCTGTTAATTGTACGAGCCATTAGCTCAGTTGGTAGAGCATCTGACTTTTAATCAGAGGGTCGTAGGTTCGAATCCTACATGGCTCACCATTTTATGGCCCCTTGGTCAAGCGGTTAAGACACCGCCCTTTCACGGCGGTAACACGGGTTCGAATCCCGTAGGGGTCACTTTGGTCCGGTAGTTCAGTTGGTTAGAATGCCTGCCTGTCACGCAGGAGGTCGCGGGTTCGAGTCCCGTCCGGACCGCCATTTTTAAATGTTTAGCCTATTTCATTGAACCGTTCAGGTTTATACCGAAATGAAATAAAAATAATATGGCCCGGTAGCTCAGTCGGTAGAGCAAAGGACTGAAAATCCTTGTGTCGGCGGTTCGATTCCGTCCCGCGCCATCTCTTAAACGCCTTTAGGGCGTTTTTTTTGTGTTCATGAATATTCCTCTTCTGTCCTTCTTCTGTAATCTTCTTGTCATATTCCTAATTCAACCATTCTTTATTTTTCCAACGGAAACCGGGGTTCTTATTGATAGAAAAACATTTTAAGTGAATTTAACAGGTAAATACATGTAATAAGTAATAAGTGTATTTTGTAACATGATGTCAGTATCTATACATTTTTATTACAAATTCGTATCTCTTTCGGAAAGGTTTCGACAATATGATAGAGTAATGAAGGGAAAAAATGTTGAATGAATCTAGTCATTTATACCTATTTTTTTGAAAGACTTTAGGTTATAAGATATCTTCTTGTCATTTAATGGCTGTTTCTTCAAGGAGGAATAAGGAAAAATGTTCAAGTTATATAATAGATGTACTCTTTTTAAAGGATTACTTGCCGTATGTGCAGCGGTTTTACTGTTTCCATTACATTCATCTGCGAAAGAAAAGGTAACATCAGAAATGAAGACGGTACAGCATGTGTATGTTAATGATGATTTTGTTGGAAGTTTGACTGATGATACAGATTTGCAGTCTAGTTTAGAGGAAAAAGTAGAGGATACAAAAGCAGCATACCCAGATGCCGTCATTAATGCGGATAGTCAGGTAAGGCTCATACCTGAACATATGTTTAAGGAACCTGACCGGGATAGCCTGGTTATTGAAAAAGTCATTCACGATCTCAAAGTCAAAGCGGATGCCTACGAAATTACGATTGATGATGAAGTGGTTGCCTATGTCTCTTCAAAGGCAAATGCCGAGGAAGTAATAAAAAGCATTTTTCTTCAGTATGTGACGGAAAAGGAACTTGAACAATATGAAGCGGGGAAACAAGGGAAAGTAAACGATACACCGGAAAACCGTGTGACAGAGATTCTATTATCAAAATCTCTTGAAAGCAAAGCTGTTCAAATAGATCCGGCTAAACTGATTGATGTTAAAGAAGCAATCAAATTGATTAATGAAGGTACGCATGTCAATGCGGTTTATGAAACAAAGGATCAAGAAACGCTGGCAGATATTGAAGACATTACTGACATTGAAATGACAAGACTGTTAGAATTAAATCCGGATATTAATGAAGAGACGAAATTAAAATCAGGCACAGAACTGCAAATTGAAGTCCCTGTAGCTTATTTAGATATTCGAGTTGAAAGAGAAATTATTAAGAATAAAAACATAGATTTCAAGACTAAAATTATTAAAGATGAACAACTTTATAAAGGTGAAAAGAAAACAGAGGTAAAAGGAAAAACTGGAAAACAGGTTATTACGTATAAAACAATAGAAATAAATGGACAGTCTATTGAAGAAACGATTACAGATGACCGTGTGGCATCAGAACCGGTTACACAAGTAGAGAAAGAAGGAACGAAGGAAGTACCTTCAAGAGGGACTGGAACCTTTGCATGGCCTGCTGACGGAGGTTATATATCCAGTAAGCAAGGACAACGATGGGGCAAACTGCATAAAGGGATTGATATTGCCCGTCCGACTACCAAAAAAATTACAGCAGCGGACAATGGCGTGGTAGAATTTGCTGGCTTAGGCTCTGGGTATGGAAATATGGTTATCATTGATCATAAAAATGGTTATAAAACAACTTATGCCCATTTAGATTCGTTAGCTGTTCAATCCGGACAAGTAGTACCTAAAGGAACGAAAATAGGGATGATGGGGTCAACGGGTCATTCCACAGGTGTACATCTTCATTTTGAAATTTATAAAAATGGAGCACTTGCTAATCCGCTGAATTATATTAAACAATAAGTACTAGATCGAAAGCCTCCGAACCATAGATTCGGAGGCTTTCGACATGTATTATAGAGACTGTATTACCTACTGGAAATAGGTAATAGATGATTTAAAGCCTAGTAAGTGATAAAGTATAATAGAGAATATATGTATGCTTAGGATACCAGTGTACGGTGTTAATAATAGACGGAAATTAGACTAAATCATTAAGCTATTATACTAACGAAGTAGAAAGCTATTTAGATAACAGCTACCATTTGACAAAGGAGAAACAAGAGATGGAAAAAAAGATTTTAGTAGTAGATGATGAGAAGCCGATTGCAGACATTCTGCAATTTAATTTAAAAAAAGAGGGCTATGATGTATATTGCGCTTATGATGGCAATGAAGCACTTAAAATGGTAGAGGAATTACAGCCAGATTTGATACTTCTAGATATCATGCTTCCACAGCGTGACGGTATGGAAGTTTGTCGTGAAGTCAGAAAAAAATATGAAACACCCATTATCATGCTGACAGCTAAGGATTCAGAGATAGATAAAGTGCTAGGTCTAGAGCTAGGAGCAGATGACTATGTAACAAAACCATTTAGTACGAGAGAAATCATCGCTCGTGTAAAGGCGAATCTTCGTCGTCATCAAATAGTTGCTGCGCCAAACCCAGAAGAAGAATCAAAAGAAATCTCTATTGGGCCTTTAACGATACATCCAGATGCGTACGTTGTGTCTAAGCGCGGCGATACAATTGAATTAACACATAGAGAATTTGAATTGCTCCATTACTTAGCCAAACATATTGGACAAGTTATGACACGAGAACATCTTTTGCAAACGGTTTGGGGCTATGATTATTTTGGAGATGTTCGTACGGTCGACGTAACAGTGAGACGTTTACGTGAAAAAATCGAAGATAATCCAAGTCACCCAGGCTGGATTGTCACAAGAAGAGGGGTAGGTTATTACCTGCGTAACCCTGAACAGGAGTAATAACCATGAAAAAGCTAGGCTTATTTCGTTCTATTCACGTGAAGTTTGTCCTTATCTATGTGCTGCTAATCTTTGTAGCCATGCAGATTATCGGTGTATATTTTGTTGCCGAATTAGAAGGTAAATTAAAGGAAAACTTTCAGAAATCAATTACCAGTCATATTAATCTTCTGACCTATAGCATAGGTGAAGAAATGACAAAGGAAAGAACCGAAAGTGATCCTGCGCTTGAAGTCGCAATCAATGGAATCCTTCTAGATAAAAATAATGGCAATAATGATATAACCGAAGTTCGTGTCGTCGAAAGAAGATCAAAGAGAGTGATTGGAACATCGAATAATAGTAATCAAGCACTCGTCGGAAAGAAAACAACTGAACTTCTTGTCAAGCGGACACTTGTAGTCGGCCGAGAGCATAGTGAAATTCAGCGTGACAAGGATACGGGCCATCGCATGTGGGTGCTCGCAACACCTATCACTGAAAATTCGACGGTGATTGGTGTGGTCTATTTAATTGCGGATATGGAAAACGTATTCGAAGAAATGAATGAAATTAATACTATATTTATTACCGGAACAGCTATAGCACTTGTTATTACGGCAATATTAGGGGTATTTCTCAGTCAAACCATTACCCGGCCTATGACGGATATGCGAAAACAGGCAATAGCTATGTCTAGAGGGAACTTTTCTCGTAAAGTAAAAGTGTATGGCGATGATGAGATTGGTCAGCTTGCTGTCACCTTTAATACGCTGACTAAAAAGCTTCAAGATTCCCAGTCCAGTACAGAAGGAGAACGCAGAAAGCTGTCTTCCGTATTATCGTTTATGACTGATGGAGTTATTTCAACGGATCGTCGAGGCCGAGTGAACTTGATTAATGACCCGGCAGCACGTTTATTAGATGTTTCACGTGAAACAGTATTAGGTCAGCCCATAATTGAACTGCTTGGGCTGGAAGAAGAATATACCTTCGAGGATTTACTTGAAGAAAGAGAATCCGTCATTCTTGATTATAGTAAACAGAATCAACCATATGTACTACGTGCTAATTTTTCTGTTATTCAAAAAGAAACTGGCTTTGTTAATGGCTTAATTACCGTGCTGCATGATATTACCGAACAGGAAAAGATCGAGGAAGATCGCCGTGAATTTGTAGCAAATGTCTCTCATGAGCTGCGTACACCATTAACGACGATGCGTAGTTATTTGGAGGCTCTTGCTGAAGGTGCATGGCAGGATGAGGAGATAGCTCCAGCATTTCTAGGTGTCACCCAAAATGAAACAGAGCGAATGATCCGCCTTGTGAATGACCTGCTACAATTGTCGAAGATGGACAGCAAAGATTATCAATTCTCAAAGAACTGGGTTAACTTCAGCACCTTCTTTACAAACATCATTGATCGGCTGGAAATGTCGAAAAAAGAAGATATTAGTTTTAAAAGAGATGTACCGAGAACGGCTTTTTATGTCGAAATCGATGAAGATAAAATCACCCAAGTACTCTACAATATTATTTCTAATGCAATGAAGTACTCCCCAGAGGGCGGACAAATTACCTTTAGAATCCGTGAAGCAGAAGAACAGATTGTGATTAGTATTAGTGATGAAGGAGTAGGGATTCCTAAAAACACTCTTGATAAGATCTTTGAACGGTTTTACCGTGTTGATAAAGCTAGATCAAGGAATGTCGGCGGAACTGGATTAGGACTTGCTATTGCTAAAGAAATGGTCGTCGCTCATGGCGGAAAAATTTGGGCTGAAAGTGTGGAAGGTAAAGGAACGACTGTATTCTTTACCCTACCGTACGAACAGGAACAAGAGGATGAGTGGTCATGAATTTTGAACATGTGAAAAGCATTATTCTGACGATTTTAATTGTCACAAGTGCAGTGTTGACATGGAATATTTGGACGACCCAGCCCGAATATGAAGACATAGATCCCAATGGGTTTATCCCGGTTAAAACAGAAGAAAAAGAAATTAACGATATTCTTAAGTTAAGAGGGATTCTTTTTCATTCAGGCGGTAGTCATTTTCAACTGACCGACAGTGTCGAATTGGATAAATTCCAAGCTAATTTATCTAAATGGACGTTAAATGGTTATAAAGATGTCTCTTCTGAAAAGGCTGGGTCATCTGGAGAATTCAATAATTTTCTGCACAATGAGGCTAATACAGAAATTCTGTTAACAGATGAAGTACCGTTTAAAATTTTTAATATGCTTCTCAATAGTAATGAAAAGGATTTACCGAGCTTTTCATTTGACCGAATTGTTTTTCAAGCGAAAGAGTCAAGCCAAAGAGACTCATCGATTTATTTTGTTTCAACAAAAAACAAGGAAGTTATAGAAAGTAAATTAAATGGAGCGGTTATGGAAGGGTTTTATCAAACCTACTATAAAAGGGCTCAAACTTTACCTGAGTATGAATCGTACAAAGTTAGTAAAGAACGTACATTGTTTATTCTAAAAGAAAAACCGAAATTAGAGAAGCTCATCTATAGTATAAAATACGTGAATTTGAGTAATCTCAAAAAAGCTCTGTTTGATAACCCCTCAGAGGTCCGAACTGATAAAGTGGAGGATGGAGAGGAGTTTTCAGATGACGGCAGCTTGATGACAGTCCGAAATAATTCCTTGATTTCTTTTGTGGATACCATTGAAAAAGGGAATAAGATTAACAGTTTTGCATCAAGTGAAATCATTCAGCAAAGCATAAACCATGTAAATAATCATGCGGGATGGGAAGAAAATCAGTATCAGTTTGCAGGTCTTAACGAAAGTAACCAGAGTATCTTTTTCCAGCTGTATATAGATGGGATTCCAGTATTTAATGAAGTAGGAATGTCTAAAATTGAACAGGTTTGGGGCAATGCCGATATTTATCGGTATAAACGTCCTGCTTTCGCTCTTGATTTTCCTTTACAATCTGATGGTGCGGAGGTTGAACTGCCAACAGCGAGGGAAGCGATAAAGGCGTTGAAAATGAAAGAAGGTTTTCAACTGAGCAAGCTTCAAGATTTAGTCGTAGGCTACCACTTATCGAAACCATCGTCAGATGATAAATTCGTGACACTTGAACCCGCTTGGTATTACCGTTCTGGCGATGCTTGGGCCATCGTTTCGTTTGCTGAACCGGGAGGCGAGTAGGAATGGACTGGAACAAAACGCAAACGCTTTTTATTATTGTTTTTTTAACCCTTGATATTTTTCTGCTCTATCAATATATTGAAAAAAAAGCAAGCTTCAATACGCCTTTTGTAAGCAGACCTTCAGACGTAGAGTTATTAAAACTTGAAGACATTACGTATGATAACCTGCCGAAACATAAACTGAGCGAGAATTATCTTATCGCAAAAAGTAAGGACTTCACAAAAGAAGCAGATAAGCTAAAGGAACTTAAGGATCAGAAAACAACCATTATTAATAAGAATAAATTGACGGGTAAATTTGAAAAAGAGATAAAATTCACTGGCAAAAACACGGCAATGGAACTTGAAACGTTTTTAAAGGAAAATATCCTTTATGGCAAAGATTATCGCTTTTGGTCCCATGATAAAGAAGCTAAAACGATTGTTTTTTATCAATATGTCGAGAATAAGATGTTTTACAACAACAGTAAGGGGAAAGTGACCATTTTCCTTGACGATAAAAACAATATGATCTCGTATGAACAAACGTATCTTGTTGAAATTGAAAAGTACCAAAAAGAAAGAGAACTCCAGCAGGCTGAATTAGCCATTATATCTCTCTATTATAATGGTGATATTGCTCCGAAAAGCGATATTCAAGCAGAACTAGGGTATTATAATTCATTACAAGCTGCTACCGTATCTCAACTATTGGTTCCAACTTGGAGAATTATTGTAAATGGTGAACTTGATCTATTTGTTAATGCATTCGATGGTGAAGTGATTGAGTTAAATACCGAAGAAAAAATACTGGAGTGAGTGGAATGACAATGCATTTTAGTGTTCTCGCAAGCGGGAGTACAGGAAATGCCTTTTTCGTAGAGACGGAGGATCAATCCTTCCTAGTAGATGCCGGATTGAGTGGAAAAGCATTAGAGGGTCTTTTCAGCGATATTGGACGTGATATGTCCAAGCTCTCAGGCATTCTTGTTACTCATGAGCACAGTGATCATATTAAAGGACTAGGCGTAGTAGCGAGAAAACACAAACTACCTATTTATGCGAATGCAAAAACGTGGAATGCAATGGAACATAATATCGGACAGATTCCGATTGAACAAAAGTTCCATTTTGAAATGGAACAAATTAAAACGTTTGGCAGCTTGGATATTGAATCATTTGGAGTATCGCATGATGCAGCTGAACCGATGTTTTATACCTTCCATCATGATGGCAAAAAAGTCGTTTTAATAACGGATACCGGTTACGTAAGTGATCGAGTAAAAGGGATCATCTCAAATGCTGAAGCATATATTTTTGAAAGCAATCATGATGTTTCTATGCTAAGAATGGGACGTT
>NZ_JAZVJO010000217.1:0-6645 GCF_059453735.1 Peribacillus sp.
CGTCTCACTAGATGGATATGGTCATATTTTTTATCGTAATGCTATTTATTCAGGTGTTATTCCGCAGATATCAGTGATTATGGGACCTTGTGCAGGTGGAGCTGTTTATTCACCAGCAATTACTGATTTTGTATTCATGGTTGAGAAAACAAGCCAAATGTTTATTACGGGACCAAAGGTTATTGAAACCGTAACGGGAGAAAAAATCAGTTCTGAGGATTTAGGCGGTGCAGGAGTACATAATAGTATCAGCGGCAATGCTCATTTTCAAGGTGAAACGGAAGAGGAAGTTCTTTCTCAAGTCAGAGCATTATTAAGTTATTTACCTCAGAATAATGAAGAGAAACCGCCGCGGCTTGAAGCGGATTTAGAGGAAGACTACCGTCCTGATTTAACAGATGTTATTCCATTTGATGGTTTACGACCTTATGATGTCCGGAAAGTAATCGACCAAGTTGTCGATCAAAACAGTTTTATGGAAGTTCAAAAGGACTTTGCAAAGAATATTGTGATTGGATTAGCACGGATTAAGGGTGAAGTCGTTGGACTAATCTGCAATCAGCCGAAGGTTCTTGCAGGAGGATTGGATATTAACTCCTCGGATAAAGCCGCACGATTTATCCGTTTCTGTGATTCATTCAACATTCCGTTGATTACGTTTGAAGATGTTTCTGGTTTCTTCCCAGGTGTTAAACAAGAGCATGGGGGAATTATCCGTCATGGTGCAAAAATTCTTTATGCTTATTCAGAAGCAACGGTGCCGAAAATGACGGTGATTCTCCGTAAGGCATATGGAGGCGCTTATGTAGCCCTTAACAGTAAGTCTATTGGTGCAGATATGGTCTTTGCTTGGCCAAATGCTGAAATCGCTGTAATGGGCCCTCAAGGAGCAGCAAATATTATCTTTGCCCGTGAAATTCAAAATAGTGAAAACCCAGATGAGACGCGTGCACAGAAAATAGAAGAATATCGCGAAAAATTTGCGAATCCATATGTGGCAGCCAAACAGGGGATGGTTGATGATGTCATTGATCCACGCGAAACGAGGATTAAACTCATCCAGTCACTTGACATGCTTCGTAATAAAAAAGATAGCCGGCCATATAAAAAACATGGCAATATACCTCTATAAGTCTGCAAGATTTGCTGGTTTTCAACATTAGACGTATACTTAATTGGAGATAATTATTGGAGGTTAGACGAGCATGATTAATCAAGAACGCTTAGTAAGTGAATTCTTTGAATTAGTACAAATCGATTCTGAAACAAAACATGAAGCTGACATTGCTAAAGTCTTAAAAGAAAAGTTTGCTTCCCTTGGGGTAGACGTTTTTGAAGATGATACAACAGGTCAAACTGGACATGGAGCAGGAAATCTTGTCTGCACTTTAAAAGGAAATAAAGAAGGCGTAGATACCATCTATTTCACTTCACACATGGATACCGTTGTACCAGGAAAAGGCATCAAGCCTTCCATCAAAGACGGCTACATCGTTTCTGATGGAACAACGATTCTTGGGGCTGACGATAAAGCTGGTTTAGCTGTTATGCTTGAAACTTTACGTGTTATTAAAGAAGAAAATATCAAGCATGGGACGATTGAATTTATTATAACGGTTGGTGAAGAATCAGGACTTGTGGGTGCTAAAGTACTTGATCGTTCACTTGTAACGGCTAAATTTGGCTATGCACTTGATAGTGATGGAAAAGTTGGCGATATTGTTGTGGCTGCTCCAACACAGGCAAAAGTAGGTGCACGTATTTACGGTAAAACGGCTCATGCGGGTGTAGCACCGGAAAAAGGAGTTTCTGCTATCACCATTGCTTCTAAAGCCATTTCAAAAATGCCGCTTGGTCGTATTGATGAAGAAACAACTGCCAACATTGGTCGTTTTGAGGGCGGACAACAGACGAATATTGTTTGTGATTATGTGGAGATTTTAGCTGAGGCACGTTCGCTTGTTCCGGAAAAAATGGAACAGCAAGTTCAGAAAATGAAGGATGCATTTGAATCTGCTGCAGCAGAGCTTGGCGGCAAAGCAGAAGTTGAAGTACAGGTTATGTATCCTGGTTTCAAATATGGAGCAGGTGACCATGTGGTTGAGGTAGCTAAAAAAGCGGCAGCTAAAATCGGCCGTCCTGGAACGCTTCAAAAAAGCGGCGGCGGCAGTGATGCTAACGTTATTGCAGGCTTCGGTATTCCAACGGTTAACCTGGCTGTAGGTTATGAAGAAATTCATACAACAAATGAAAAAATTCCAGTTGAAGAACTAAGCAAGCTTGCAGAAATGGTCCTTGCTATTATAGCTGAAACTGCGGGCGAATAAAGGGAGAAACGGGATTTTCAATCATAGAAAATCCCCGTTTTTTTTAAGATAGTGAGGTCGAATGGATGAGCATCATAACGAAAGTAGTAGTGTTCATAGTTGGAGGTGCGGAATATGCCCTGCCCATCGAATGCGTACAATCAATTGAAAATCCAGGAGATATTACGGCTGCACAAGCTCCTGAATACGTAGCTGCAATGTGTGTAGTAAGAGGAGAAATCCTTCCCTTGGTTCATACACAAAGACTATTTGATTCCTCTAAAGGGAACAGTGATGGTCAGCTCAAATGGATCATTTTAAGTATGAATCAGCGGCAGTTGGGGTTAATCGTTGATGAAGCCAAAGAAATTTTGGATCTGTCAGGCATCGCGGTTAAACAATTGGGAATGCTCGGACTTGCTAACCGAAATTATTTTCTTGGTGTAGCGAATGTGAATGCCCGTTTAATTACAATTATGGATCCCCAAAAATTATTTATGCTGAGTGGAGTAGAAAACCTTAACATGCACAGTCATCCTTAACAGGAAGGCTGTTTTTTTAAAAGGCAACAGCTAGACCAAGGATGTGACAATAATGAATCAGATGTATCCGAAAAATGGGAGAGTCATTCTTCATGTTGATATGAATAGCTTTTATGCATCAGTTGAAATGGCGCATAATCCCATGTTAAAGGGAAAACCGTTGGCAGTAGCAGGCAATGTAGAGGAACGACGGGGAATTATTGTGACTTGCAGCTATGAGGCACGAAAATTCGGCGTTAAAACAACGATGCCGCTTTGGGAAGCTAAAAAGCTTTGTCCTAGTCTAGTTGTGATGAAACCTAATTTCGAGCGGTATCGAACGGCTTCATCGGCGATTTTTGATCTCCTACGATCATTTACTGAACAGGTTGAGCCGGTATCGATTGATGAAGGGTACCTTGATATTAGTGATTGTGTAGAAATGGGTACACCGATTGAAATTGCCGAAACAATTCAAAATCGCATCCTTCAAACCATGGATCTGCCTTGCAGTATTGGAATTGCGCCTAATAAATTTCTAGCTAAAACCGCTTCTGATATGAAAAAACCGCTGGGAATAACGATTTTAAGAAAAAGAGATGTACCTAAAATCCTGTGGCCATATGAAGTGAGCGAGATGCATGGAATCGGGAATAAGACAGCGGAAAAGTTAAACGCAGTGGGTATTCGGACGATTGGTGATCTGGCACATGCTCCTGAGGGTCTCTTGAAGCAGCTGCTTGGTATAAATGGGACAAGATTGAAGAACCGGGCAATGGGTATAGATGATCGGCTGGTGGACCCAGAATCCATTTATGAACATAAGAGCATCGGTAATTCGACTACGCTCCCAAAGGATACTAATAGTCAAAAGGAGCTGACAGCTGTTCTGGGCAGGCTTTCATTAAAAGTTGCCCAACGGTTGAAGAATAAAAGTTTGGTCGGTCATAAGATAGGTGTTACGATTCGTTATAAGGACCGCCGAACGGTTACACGGAGCAGATTGGTCGCCAATGCTTTTTCAGAGAGCGAAGAAATTCATGCACTGGCTATTGATTTATTTACCAAACATTGGAACGGGGATGACGTCAGGCTTCTTGGTGTGACAGCTTTCGAGGTAATTGAAAAAGAATCAGCTTATAAACAGCTCGATTTATTTTCTTATGAAAAGGAAGCTGTTAAGGAACCGTTGTATAATGTTATGGAGCAGCTGCAGAGCAAATATGGCAAGGGAATTATTAAAAAAGGTCTTCCTCCCGTTCGTAAAACCGGGCAGGCAGATACAAGCTTCAGTAAGGACTTTCTTGATTAAATAAGGCATTCATTCCAATAGGCAAGAGTTATTTCGTTTGTTTTTCTTACGTAACGTGTAAAATAGAGGGGGAAAGTACTCTTTTAGATAAATCAAGCCAAGAATGGAGTAGATGACGTTGACTAAACAGCAAATTGGTGTAATTGGACTCGCGGTAATGGGAAAAAATTTAGCCTTTAACATTGAAAGCAGAGGATACTCTATTTCCGTTTATAATCGTTCGAAAGAAAAAACGGAAGATATGATGAAAGAAGCAGAAGGGAAAAATGTTTATCCTGCTTACACGATGGAAGACTTTGTTGCTTCTCTTGAAAAACCACGTAAGATTTTACTTATGGTTAAGGCGGGTGGACCAACTGATGCGACCATCGAACAGTTAAAACCACTTCTAGATAAAGGCGATATTGTGATCGATGGAGGGAATACCTTCTTTAGAGATACTCAGCGCCGTAATGATGAGTTAAGCAAGCTTGGTATCCATTTCATTGGAACTGGTGTATCAGGCGGAGAAGAGGGTGCATTAACGGGTCCTTCTATCATGCCTGGCGGTCAACAAGAAGCATATGAACTTGTTGCACCGATTTTAAAAGCCATTTCTGCCAAAGTCGATGGAGATGCATGTTGCACGTATATCGGACCAGATGGTGCCGGACATTATGTGAAAATGGTACATAACGGAATTGAATATGGCGATATGCAGTTGATCTCTGAAGTCTATTTCCTTTTGAAACATGTTGTCGGTCTTTCAGCCGAGGAATTGCATGAAGTATTTGCAGAGTGGAATAAAGGCGAATTAGACAGCTATTTAATTGAAATTACGGCAGATATCTTCAAGAAATACGACGAAGAAACTGGTAAGCCGATGGTAGATGTCATTCTTGATAAAGCAGGACAAAAAGGCACTGGTAAATGGACAAGTCAGAGCGCGCTTGACCTTGGTGTGCCGCTTCCGATTATTACGGAATCTGTATTTGCCCGCTATATTTCAAGTCTTAAGGACGAACGTACAGCGGCAAGCAAGCTGTTAAGTGGTCCAACTATATCTTCATTTGACGGAGACAAAGGCGTCTATATTGAAAGTGTTCGAAAGGCTCTTTACATGAGTAAGATATGTTCATATGCTCAAGGATTTGCCCAAATGAAAGCAGCTTCAGAAGAGTACAATTGGAATTTAAGTTACGGTGAAATCGCCATGATCTTCCGCGGTGGATGTATTATCCGTGCACAATTCTTACAAAAAATTAAAGATGCATTCGATCGTGATGCTAATCTTAATAATCTGCTACTTGATTCGTACTTCAAGAATATTGTGGAAGACTACCAAGGTGCGCTTAGAGAAGTCGTTTCTTCAGCTGTACTAAACGGAATTCCTGTTCCAGGATTATCAGCTGCACTATCTTACTTTGACAGCTACCGGGCAGAAACGCTGCCGGCAAACCTGATTCAAGCCCAACGTGATTACTTTGGTGCTCATACGTACCAACGTGTCGACAAAGAAGGAACATTCCATACAGAATGGATGGAAAAATAATTAAAAACGTCACCAATTGGTGGCGTTTTTTTGTTGAGCAGAATGTAATATAAAAACGATAAGATTAGGAGGAGCTATGGGGATATTTGATATATTTACGACTAAATGCGGGATTTGTAAGAGGAAAATCAAACCACTGCGGGCCTATACAAATGATCAAGGCAAAGTAATGAAAGTCTGTCTGCCATGTTCAGAATATGCTGAACGAAGAGCTTTTCGATTATTATAGAGGAGCCAAGGGCTCCCCTAGTTTTTTAGCTGTTAATGGCGGTGCTCGACTAAGTCAATCACACCGAGTACGACATGTGCCAGGCCGAAGCCAAAGATGGTATTTGCGATCATTTTATTTGAACCCCGCGTTTGTTTCATTGCATAACCAGCCGCGGTAACAGCTGTTCCAAGTGCAGTAGGAATTGCGCCTTCACGAATATCCATCGTTAGTTCCCTCCCAGTTGGTTTTTGTACTTGATGCGTGTTCATGCATCCCTGTTAGTTTGACCTCTGGACAGTGAAATAATCCTAGCTGCATTTTCTAATTGAGGGAGACAGTACCAAACTAGGATCAGTCAGGCTGAACGAAGACGGAAAACCAGATAAAAGAAGCCAGCCAATTCAAGCAGAAAAGCGGTAGGGGAGAATCAGTCGGAGTTGGAGCAGAATGATCGGCAGTTAGGGAAGAATCAGTTGGACTTCGGGCAGAATGGGAAGGCATTTGTCTATAGAGACGTTTTCTGAGAAGCGGGGTTTTCCAAAAAGAGTATCTAAAAAGGTGTAGGGTCGAATGTTTTGCAGAAAGGGCCGAATGATCTCGAGTTCGGGCCGAATAAATTGCTGAATGGGCCGAATGTTTCCCACTTTGGGCCGAATGAATAATGTTCAAGGGAATCTAAAGCCCATCCGGGTGCTTGATAAAGAGGGAATTCTAAGAAAACCTGCTTAATGAGACAGAAAAAGAGAAAGATACTCATTTTTAAG
>NZ_JAZVJO010000218.1:0-4463 GCF_059453735.1 Peribacillus sp.
TCTGCTTCTACCTTTCGAAGAACATTCATAGAAACACTGCCCAACTGATGTGCTGTGTCTTTATTGCGTAACCACGCATCCGCTTTATTTAAAACATAATTCAACGCTTTTTCATCAAACCTTTCCTTAAGTAACTGTTCACTTGCTGTGTGCAGGATGTGTTTGATTTCAATATTAGAAATCACGGAAAGAAGGTATTTTCTTAAGAAGGGTGCGGCTTTTTCAATCGGCAAATTGGTAATCATTTTCTTAATCAGCTCAACTATTCCCTTTTGAACAGCCTCTTTAGCCAATTCTCTTCTTATGATGTGAATTAGTTTTTCTGTGAAAGGAATTTGTTTTATTTTCTCTTGGATACTTTCCTTGGATAACCAATTCGTCTTTAACATGGTTACTAATGCATTCGTCATTCGCTTACGATTAGCCGGCAGGAGAGCGGTATGGGGGATGGGAATTCCTAGGGGGTGACGAAATAATGCCGTTACAGCAAACCAATCCGCTAACCCTCCAACAAGCCCAGCTTCAAATCCCCCGCGTATCAGTTCTGCCCAAATGGAATTTTGAAAGGGAAGAGTGGCAAGAAAGCCGGCTATCATAATAAATAGTGAATACCTCGCAATTTTTTTTGAGGATTTCTCTTTTTTTTCCATTCATCACTCATCCTCACATGATTTGCAGATAGTCCTAACCTGATGAGTTTTTCCACCTGCTATTAGTTAGTCTAGTATGAAACTTGAAAAAAATAACCCCGAAATGGCCGGGGTCAAGTTATAGCTTACGCAAATGAAGGTTTCTACAACCAATTGTATCGTTTAACTAGGTTCATTTTCAATCATGAGGATCATAGTTAATTTCCCAATGTCCTTAAGTTGAAACGTAAGGGTAAAAGCTTTATTAAAGCCATACATCAAACTTTCACCGCTGATTACCGTTGGCGGAGTAATTTCCATATCAATTTTTTTATTGGATAAATGAGTAGAAAGATTGCCAGCAACCATATTCCCGAATTCGGCCGCAAATGATTCCAGGAGTTCGTCTGCCAGCGGCATATTAAACATAAATTCCCCCAGACGACCAACCGTTTCTCTATCCATTTCGATAAACAACCGGCCGAGGACGTCACCGGTCACACCTATTAGTACACCTATTGAAGCATGCTCGAAGGGTTCAACAATGATAGAAGGCTCGCTGATTTCGGTTTCAACCGGAATGACAGTATTAATGGCATGAATCGTACTATTTAAGACTGTAGTGATCTTTGTAGTTAGCACAACAAGCCCTCCCAAATTTATATAGTCTAATAATAACAAATAAATAAATATTTGTACCTATTCATAGAGAATAAATGGGAAAAATGACGAAAAATAAGTGAGCTTTGTCAAAGATCACACTGCATAGTATTTCAAAACTAGGAAATAGTAACCATAATTACTGAAAAAGGGTGTGGAGTTATGCCATATATTCTTTCTGCTGCACATATACAATTACCTTATTTACTTTCACAGGAAAAAGTTATGGATTTTTCTCGTGAAATATTTGGGACAGCATTTAAAGATATCGAAAGGCTCTTAAAAGCGTTTAAAAATGGGGAAGTCGAATCTCGTTATTTTGTGAATGATCTTGATTGGTATAAGGAAGATCATTCATTCGAAGAAAGAAATAATTCTTATATTGATAAAGCAACTCAATTTGGCGTGGAAGCGATTGAGAAGTGTTTAGACAATCAAACCTTTTTACTAGAGTCGATTCCGATGGATGAAATCGAAGCGATTTATTTTATTTCTAGTACAGGTATGGCCGCGCCGACCATTGATGCAAGGATATTAAACGTACTGCCTGCTTCTGTTCGAACAAAACGAATCCCGATTTGGGGACTCGGTTGTGCTGGCGGAGCAGCGGGGCTTGCTCGCGCTAGTGAATATTGCAGAGCATTTCCAAAAGCAAAGGCCCTGGTTCTCTCTGTGGAATTGTGTAGTCTGACCTTTCAAAAAAATGATGCTTCAAAGAGTAATTTAATCGGCACTTCGCTATTTTCGGATGGAGTTGGATGTGTTTTGATTTGCGGCGACGAAGTGGAGCGCAAGGCCATTTCCCGGCAGAAAGGGCAGTACCGTATACTTGATTCCCAGTCCACCTTGATGTTGAATTCTCTAGATGTGATGGGCTGGGATGTAAAGGATGGGCTGTATGTCGTATTTTCAAAGGATATACCGTATATTATTAAAAATTGGTTAAAACCAACTGTAGAAGGATTTCTGCTGGAACAGAATCTGGAAATGAAGGAGATTCGCCAGTTTATTGCCCATCCGGGCGGTAAAAAAGTGATTGATGCATACCAAGATTCACTTATGTTTACGAGTGAGATGACGACTATTTCAATGGATGTACTTCGTGAATATGGCAATATGTCCTCAGCAACTATCCTATACGTACTTGAACGGTTTATGGAGCATGGAGCTGATCCAGGTGAATATGCCCTTGCCGCTGCACTTGGACCGGGTTTTAGCTCGGAACTTTTATTAATGAGGTGGGAACAATGATCTTTTATTTGTTTATCATTTTATTAATTGCCCAGCGTATTGGGGAACTCGTTTTAGCTCGAAACAATGAGGAACGGATGAAGAAGGAAGGGGGACTGGAATTCGGGACGTCTCATTATCCATGGATCGTATTATTGCATCTTGGCTTTTTTGTTTCCTTGTTTGCAGAATACACGTTGCTTGATCAGACACCATCCGTATATTGGGAGGTATGGCTTTCGTTGTTCTTACTTGCCCAAGTGGGGAGAGTATGGGTAATCAGCTCTTTAGGTCCCTATTGGAATACGAAGATAATTGTCATGCCCTCTGCGGCACTGGTCAGCAGAGGTCCATATAAGTATGTCAAGCATCCTAACTACGTTATTGTCGCAGTTGAGATCATCGTCATCGCCTTATTATTTAATGCATTCCTTACGGCTATTATTTTCAGCTGTTTAAATGCCTGGATGATGAGTGTTCGAATCCCAATAGAAGAGAGAGCTTTGTCCAACTTAACCAGCTATCCAGGGAATTATTCGAAAAATAATAAGAAATAAAAACTTCTAGTTGAAAATGATTATCGTTCGTGATAAGATTCTAATTGAAGATGAAAACTATTATCAATTAAAAAAATATAGATAAAAACTAAAAAAAGGGATGGTGTTTTAAGATGGTTTGGTTCTTTATTCTTGCGACGGTTATAGCATATGGGTTTGTGATGAAACATGTTTTAAACAATGTTCAGAGACCTGTTCGGAAGTTGGCTGCAGCGCCGATTAGCAGAGAGAGCGTTCGAAATCATAACTTAATTCCTGTCCACACAACCAGATAATCTAATCTGGTTTTTTTTATACAAAAATAGACGAGCGGAGCTCCTTATCAAACTGATGAGGTGCTCCGCTTTCTTACTATTCAAAATTGCCTTGCATAGTTATATAATTGTTGGGAGAAATCGTTTACAATGGAAAGAACTACGACTTGGTAAGGGGAAAGATAGATGAATACGCAAACAACAAAACAACGAGAACAACTTGCAGGATTTATGGAATTATATCATCAATTTCTAACTGGCGACGATTTGGTTAATGCTGAGAAAATGAAACAGTTACTAGCTAAATTAGTAAAGGAAGAACGGATCCTTGCTTTCTGCGGTCATTTTTCTGCAGGGAAATCTAGTATGATCAATTATTTATTGGGTGATCAAGTGCTGCCTTCAAGCCCAATACCAACCAGTGCCAATACAGTAAAGCTGCAAAAAGGCGATGATTATGCCTTAGTTTACTATCACGAAGGGGAACCCAACTTGTTTCCTGCACCTTATGATTATCAAACAGTTAAAAATTTTGCTAAAGATGGAGCAGCCATTTCGTCAATCACCATTAGTTCAAGCACCTTTCCACTGCCGCCGACATGTTCCATTATGGATACACCAGGTATTGATTCAACAGATGATGCTCATCGTGTCTCCACGGAGTCTGCGCTGCATTTAGCAGATGCTGTTTTTTATGTCATGGATTACAATCATGTTCAATCAGAAGTTAACTTTTTATTTACGAAGGAATTAATGGATGAAGGGAAAAAGGTCTACCTGATTGTCAATATGATTGATAAGCATGATGAAACTGAAATTTCGTTTGTAGATTTTAAAAAATCAGTAGAGGACGCGTTTACGAACTGGAATGTCTATCCAGAAAAAATATTTTACACCTCTGTCCGTGATTTAGAAAATCCGCATAATCAACTAGAAGAAGTACGTGAGTTCATCTTCAAGAGTGCTGATAATGGGATCCAAAACGCCAGCGACTCAGCGCTATTATCAGCTCAGCGTTTAATTAATCGTCATGTACTGACTGTAAAGAACAAATTTGACGAGGCTTTTTCAGACGATTTGGAGCCTTTGTTTGAATTGCCTAGTGAAGAAAGATCGGTTATAGAGAGCAATGT
>NZ_JAZVJO010000219.1:0-2176 GCF_059453735.1 Peribacillus sp.
GCATAGCCTGAATTGCCAGCCGCGGCAATTATGAGAACACCTTTGCTGTATGCATAATTGACCGCACTTGAGATGAGGCTGTTATTGGCTGAAGAGCCCAGGGACATGTTGATGATTGTTTTCGTCCCAGTAGCGGATGCTTGATCTGCTGCATGTCGGATAGCTGCAGCAATATCATCCGAGTATCCAGAGCCGCTATCCGTCAACACTTTGTAAGCCCAAAGATCCGCATCCGGAGCAACGCCGTAAACGCCTGATTCATCGCTTCCGCCATCAGCCAACGCCGAACCGGCAACATGCGTACCATGTCCGTTCCTGTCTGTACAGCTATTGTTAATGATTGATGAAGAACCTGTAAAATCCTTGCATTGTTCTACGTTGTTGACAAGGTCGGGGTGGGAAGTGTTTACCCCCGTATCGAGTACGGCAATATTGATATTACTTCCTCCCATTGTAGATGTTATATCATTATCGTTATAAATTGCTTTAATTCCCCAAGGTGTTTGTTGAGAGGCTCTTGCAGTAATTGAGAATTCCGGAGTTTTATTTTCTACCATACGATCGTTTTCCAAACCTATCGAATCCAAAGTAACGATTGGAACCTTTGTGACGGTCAAATTTTTGTTCTTCTGTAACGCCTCGAATTGTTTTTCATTCATTTCTGTTGAAAATCCGTTCTCCGTCAATTCCCAACGAGCAGAATATTGACTCTTTAATGATGATTTTGCTGATTTGTTGTTCGCTTCCACATAAACGCGGAACTTCTCCTGGCCAGCACTGTTCGCAGTGCTATCTCCGCTAGCCATGGTTGTTGCTTGTACGGGAGTGATTACTGCTCCTGCGATTACAAGACTTAGCAATGCATTTTTCACTTTTTTCATTTGCCCTGACCCCTTTTCCTATTCATTTGTAGTACTACAATTTAAATCTATCACATTGTTAATTTTTTGATTATTGGGAAACTTTTAATTATAATTATTGTAAAAAATAGTAATATGATGGGGTGGTTATTAAAATGAAAATAGGCTCATTAATTAAGTACTATCGTACAAAACTGGGAATGACACAGAATGAGGTAGCAATGGGCATTTGTTCGATTCCCCATTTAAGTAAAATCGAAAATAACAATAAAGAAGGAAACAGCGAGACAATACGTCTTTTGCTGGAAAGATTGAATATCAGTGTGCACGATGTAGAAAAAAGCGAGCAAAATATTGTCAGGCTATTGAATGATCTACAGAAACATATAAATTATATGGAGAATGAAAAAGCGAAAGAGACAATGGAGAGGTTACAAAAATACGAAGAAATAATTGGTTTTACGGAATCCATTTATTTATATGAACTTTATAAATTACGTTTTTACATATTTGTGAAGGACTATAAATCAGCAGAAAATCAATTACGATGGCTAAATGCCCACCGACTAAATTTTTCCCAACGTGAAATGTATTTATATTTATATTATTATGCGTTAGTTCTGATAACAAAAGGGAAATATGAGGAGGCGGGTAAAGAACTTCTTCAAGTGCTTCGGATACATCCAGAGCTTGGCGCACTAAAAGGAGAGTTTTATTACCATTTTGCCTTAATAAAAGGGCGATTGGAGGAACCGGGCCAAGCAATTATTTATGGCAGAAAAGCTCTTGAATTCTATAAGGAAGAATTTAATTTTAAAAGGATTCTTTATACCTTAATGTCTTTGGCCCTCAATTACTCTCGGGAAAAAATGTTTCATGAAGCAATCGAAATTTATGAACATCTTCTGCGGAATATGGAACTGTTGCAGCAACAGCATTTATTACCTGATATCTATCACAACTTAGGGGATTTATATCAAACAAAGGGGGAATATGAAAATGCATTAATTTACTTTGAAAAAAGTGCCTTGTTAATGTCCAGGAGCAGTGATCATTATCTACTTTGTTTATATAACCTAGGCATCACACAATTTCGATTGGATCAATGGGAGAGGAGTATAAAAACCTTTTCTGTTCTAAAGGAAGAAGCAAAAAATAAGAAGAAATTAAGCTTTAATTTATTTGCTACGTTTTATTTGCATTTGCTGGGAGGAGAAAAAAAGAAGGCGATGAATTATTTGGAGGGGAAGCTGCTCCCGTTTACAGCGGATAAAGAAGATTTTAAAGAAATGCACCAACACTTTTCTTATTTATTA
>NZ_JAZVJO010000220.1:0-10045 GCF_059453735.1 Peribacillus sp.
GGCGATGCTTACTTTCGCTGTCACGAACTGGATCTGGAGACGAACGGCAATGGCCTAAGAAGAAGGTATGAACAGTCTTTATAAGCCAGAAAATCTCTATGAAAATTGTTTAAAACTCAAAAGAGGCTTTCCCCAACTCATAGGGGGAAGCCTCTTTCTTATGAATCTATAAGTTGAATGTCATACTCTTTAAACCAGACATGAATTTGTGCTAAATGTGCCAGCAGCTGTGGGCCGGACATTAATTGCCCAAACCATGGTACCTTAAATGCATTCCCTTTAGATTCTACAATTTCCTGTAGTTTTTGCTCATCAAAAAATTCGTGAAGTATGGAATTCCGGTCTGTTAATACATCCTTCAGCCAGGATTGGACCCTATCCGTGTAGATTGGGTTATGTGTTTTCGGATATGGACTTTTTTTGCGATACAGTATTTCTTCTGGCAATAAGCCTTCAAGGCTCTTCCTCAAGATTCCTTTTTCACGATTTCCTGTCATTTTCATGTCCCATGGAATATTCCAGACATACTCAACCAACCGATGATCCGCAAAGGGTACACGGACCTCAAGACTTGCAGCCATACTCATTCTATCTTTCCGATCAAGCAGTGTCGTCATAAACCAATGAATGTTTAAGTAAAAAAGTTCTCTACGTTTGGCGTCTATCCCGCTTTCTCCATCAAGCCGCGGTGTTTCAGCTATCGTATCCAAATATTTCGACATCGCATAATCCTCAAGCTTCAGCTTATCCTGCCAATCTGTTTTTAATAAAGAAACCCGTTCCGCAGTTGAGCGCATCCAAGGAAATCCGAGTCTATTTAAATCGTCTTCTCGGTGAAACCAAGGATAACCCCCAAAGATTTCATCTGCACATTCTCCTGAAAGACCGACGACAAAATCCTGTTTGATTTCACGGCAGAACCATAACAATGATGAATCGACATCTGCCATCCCGGGTAAATCACGGGCATACACCGATTCGGTCAAATAATTTACCAGCTCTTCTTGCGAAATAATTGAACTGTGATGAGCCGTATCGAACGTATCAGACATTTGTTTTATCCACGGACCATCGGAATTAGGCTGAAACTCATTTGCCTTAAAATACTTCTCATTGTCCTCATAATCTATAGAATACGTATGAAGCCTTCCCTTTCCTTCTTTTTTATAAGCATTGGCAGCGATGGCTGTTATTGCACTTGAATCCACACCTCCTGATAAAAAGGTGCAAAGTGGTACATCCGATACGAGCTGCCGTGTGACAGCATCCTCGACAAGGAAACGCACCTTTTCCGCAGTCTCACCGAGAGAATCCTGATGTTCTTCACTTTTCACATTCCAATACCGCCAAGAACGTAGCCCCTGCCGACTGAGTGTCATCGCATGTCCCGGACGCAATTCCTTTATGCCATGAAACACACCAGATCCAGGTGTCCTAGAAGGCCCTACCCCAAAAACTTCTGCGAGTCCCTGTCTATCCATTTCAGGTTTTATATCTCGATGAGAAAGTATTGCCTTTAGCTCTGAGCCAAAGATCAGTCCTCCGTTTTTCTCTGCATAAAAAAGCGGTTTTACTCCTAAACGATCTCTAGCAATGAATAGCTTTTGCTCAGCTTCATCCCAAATCGCAAAGGCAAAAATCCCATTAAAGTAATCCACACATTTTTCCTTCCATTCAATATAGGAAGTTAGTAAAACTTCTGTATCAGAATGACCCTTGAACGAATATCCTTTTACTAACAGCTCTTTTCGCAAATCTTCTGTGTTATATAGTTCGCCATTGTAGCATAGTACGTAATCGTTTTTGGCATGACTTTTTAACATAGGCTGTTTTCCGCCTTCTGGATCGACAACAGTCAGTCGGCGATGTCCAAAAGACGCATGCAGGGTGCTCCAGACCTTGGTATCATCGGGTCCACGTTTCGATAGTGTTTCCGTCATTTTTTGTACAGTTTCTTTTTCATTTAGCAAATTTTGTTGAAAATGAACCCAGCCGGTAATCCCGCACATTTTAAATCAGTCCTCTCTGTTGCAATAATGAACTAGCCGAACGATTAATGTGTTCATGGCTTTCCACATGCAAATTATGCTAATTGGATAGTATATAAAAATAAACTATGCAACTAAACATAAATGGTTATTTGTCCTATATCTTTTTTCACGAGGTTATAGTTTGAAGGATTTATGTCTAAAAAGTAGGTGAGGCATTCATTTCTGGAGGTAGACTATGAGTCAACAACAACGCGAGGTCTTATATGACCGGCAACCAAGAGCATTTACAGAAGGCACCGTAGAAAACATCAATCAACAGTGGATCTTTTTCGATAGCGAAACAGATGAAGCCTCTTCCTTAGAGGAATATGTTCATCAAGAGGTGGAGGTGCAGCGAGGCAGGAATTGGTACCGGGGCACACTCGAAGAAAATGGCGTTGTCAATCTGAGGCGTGAAACCTTTAGTTTAAGTGATGGAGAGCAAATTAAAATCAGAAAACAAATGATTTATTCGTTTGATTCTCTTTTAGAAGAATTGGATGATGATTCATTTTTTCAGTTTGTAACATCTCTTAATTCACTGGACTTCTCCATTTTTGATTGTATATATAGCTATAATCAGCTATCCTTCCTGCGAGATGTACATTCCAAATCAGGGGTAAACTTTTTAATCTTTGATAATGAATCGCAGATTTGTGCTGTTCAACATCACTTCTTTTACTCTAAAAATCGTCATGATCGTTTTGAATTTACGTTAAATACCGGCAAACGAATTATGATTGAAAAATTAAATAAACCGTCTGACTCATAATCAAAAAAAATGGCTTTCCCCCTAAAGGGAAGCCATTTTTTTATGCAAACGGACTGAAACCTTGTGGTAACGATAGACCAAGGTACAGTACAACGACAAAGGCAATGACAAACGCGATCCAAAGAGCGCCAGTGCTTTTCCCTTTTGAAGTACGAACCAAGACCATTTCGATAAGTCCGATAACAATGATTCCAACAATCAGTTTTACTGCATAAAAGCCAAAACTGCTGCCAATTAACGCGAAGCCTGAACCGATAATCGCCAGATACAAAACACGAGTAATCATATGAGTAATTTTAGCCGGTTTTGTTTTCCCGCTTTTATACAGCGCGGCTGCTACGAAAAAAAGAATAATAGCAAGAATCCACGATGTTAGGTGCAAATGAGTCATAGTATATAATCCCCCTCTTAGTATTCTCTTTTATCATACCATAGACAAATTATGAAAACCAAAAACGGTTATCCGGAAATCGGTAAATGTGTACAATTAGTGAATACTATTTTTCAATGTTCCAATTTTGTCTATTGTAATTTCAATACAATCCCCTTTTGTCAGAAAACGCGGCGGTTTAAACCCTTTTCCAACACCAGCTGGGGTACCGGTTGCAATGATATCCCCCGGTTCAAGTGTCATCCCCTTAGAAAGAACTTCAATGATCTCTTCGATAGGAAAAATAAACTGCTTTGTATTCGCTTTTTGTCTACTTTCTCCATTCACCTTCGTCTCGATATCCAACTGATTTGGATTTTCTATCTCAGACTTTTCAACGATATACGGACCCATAGGACATGATCCATCCAAACTCTTGCCTAATAAAAATTGTTTGTGCCTTGCTTGTAAATCTCGTGCCGTTATATCATTTAGAATCGTATACCCAAACACATAATCTAGAGCATGTTCTTTTTGAATGGCTTTGCCTGTTTTCCCTATTACTACAGCCAGCTCGCCTTCATAATCCAGCTGATTGGTTACTTCTTCATGATTTGGAACGGGAGTACCATATCCAATTACAGAGGTTGGTGCCTTAGAAAATAGCATCACATGCTCAGGAATGTCTGCTTCACTTCCCATTTCTATTGCATGATCCACATAATTTTTTCCCACACAAAAGATGTTTTTTGCCGGACGCGGAATGGGTGCTTCCCAGTCGAAATTTCCTTCTTCTACAAATAATTCAGTTTGATCGTCTGTATCGGCTGCCCAATGTTGGATCGCCGATGCTTTATTGAGAAACTCCTCCCCTTCTGCGATACAAGCAAGCAGCGTGTTCGGCACCTCCAATTCCATTTTTTCTGCTGCATCTTGAAGCAATAATACCTTTCCTTGTTCTACGACAATGACTACCTTGCTGGCAGAGCCGATTTTGACTGTTGCAAATTTCATCTTCGACACACTCCTTAGTAAGATATCTAGATTTGGCGTAAAAACTGTTCAACTTGTCTGCTATTTTTAAAAAGATATACTTTTTTACCCTCAAGATCATGTAGTCTTTTTTTTATTGCTGGTGCTTTTTTTCGATTAAAGGTTCGGACATAATTAAAAAATTCGAGATCAATTTTCTCTGGACAGTCTGTCGCCATATCTGGTCGTGTTTTCCCCTGATACATCACTCTTCTTTTTATAATCCGGTATAAGCAGAGCGATGTGGGAAAATCAAGATAAATGACAGTATCCGCAGGTTCTAGACGAAGTTCGAGTGTCCCACGATAATTTCCATCCACTATCCACTTATCACCTTTAAGCAGGCTTTTTTGACGCATTATGAATTCCTCAGAACTTGACTGTACCCAGCCTGGCTTCCAGAATAGCGCATCTAAATGGATGACCTCACTATTGATCTTTTCTGCCAACTTTAGTGCTAACGTTGATTTCCCTGAACCACAACAGCCTAAAATGATTACCCTCTTCATGAAAGCCCCCTGAAAACTTATTTTTTAAATAATGGACGTTTTCCATAGGTGAAGAATCTCCAGATATACTCGATTGGACCGATATAAAAATACCTCAGCCATAGCAGGCTTAACACCATTTGACCGATATAGATGATGAAAACGAATAGGAGTCCTGTCGTAAAGGAAATTTCTCCATATATACCTAAGCCGTAGGAATAAAAAATTAACGTAGCTACAATCGATTGAAACAGATAATTGCTGATTGAAAGCCTGCCGACTGCTGCAATCGGTGTAAAAATTTTCGTCAGTTTTCTGTGTTGAAACACTAAGGTGAAGAGGAATATATAAGCAAATGAAACGATCGGTCCTCCAAAGAAATCCTGTATCATATCTGCTGCCATGTTAGCTTCCATCGTGTACGGAAGAGTTTTCAGAAAGAAGCCTATTAGGAAAGTAAAAACTGCTATCCATAGTACTTTTTTTTGATGTAGTTTCGGATTATGCAGCCACTTGAGTTTGGCGATACCTGCACCCATTAGAAAATGCGGGAAAATGGAGAAAAAGATGATCAATGCACTTGCAAAATTATTCACCTTATACCAATCTGCTATTCTTTGCTCAGTAATCTCCATGAAACTACCGTTCTGGTAGATATTCATAGTGGCTTCAGCTTGAATGAAATCTGTTTCAATGGATGAAGAGTTTCCTGTAGCCACCATCAGCAGCATCATAAGACATAAAGCTGCAAACGGAAGGATATACATAAGTGATCCAAAGATTAGCAGGGTTTTTCCTCTCCATTTATAGAATAGTAAAAAGACAAAGCCAAATAGAGCATAAGTAATCAAAATATCACCGTGCCATACCAAAGAGGCATGCAGAATCCCAATCACTAACAAGGTCGTCATCCGTCTTACAAAAAGCGTTGGAAAAGATTGACCGTGTGCAGCACTACGTTCAGCCAATAATATAGCCCCAAAACCAAATAAAAAAGCAAACAGCGGATAAAAGCTTGCCTGAGCCATTACATCAACCAATATGTATAAAAGATGATCAGGATTTTGATTCCACCAAGTCAAGGGATCTATATCCATAAACGGTGAATGGAAAGACGGCATATTAACTAAGAAAATACCTAATATGGAAAAGCCGCGAAGAATATCAATGGTTTCAATACGATTTTGTTGGATAGCGTTAGTCACTACTGCACTCCTTTTTTTGGATTTTCTCTCTAAAGATATCATACTATACAACATTATTTGTCTAAAATAAGCTTGAGGGATTAGTTTCCCCCAAGCTCATTTTAAACTAGTTTACAAATTTACCAGTGATCCCTCGTTCTTCCCAATAGGCATTTCGCAACTGAACTTTTTGAATTTTACCTGATGCAGTCTTCGGCAGTTCTTCTACAAAACTCACACCCGTTACAGCCTTAAAATGGGCAAGTCTTTCGCGAGTATAAGCAATAACTTCCGCTTCTGTTAACTCTTGATTATTTTTCCGAACAATATATGCGTGAGGTGTCTCCCCCCATTTCTCATGCGGAACTGCAATAACAGCCGCTTCAAGAATTGCGGGATGTTCATATAGCATTCCCTCTACTTCTATCGAAGAAATATTTTCACCGCCAGAGATAATGATATCTTTCTTTCGATCGACGATTTCAATCGTTCCATTTCCATCAATAACTCCCATATCCCCTGTGTGAAGCCAGCCATTCCGAATGGATTCCATTGTCGCTTCTTCATTCTTCCAATACCCTTTCATGACACCATGGCTGCGGGTTATGACTTCGCCAATTTCCTTCCCATCATGAGCCACTTCCTCACCATGTTCATTGACCACTTTCACCTCACTGCCAATCATAGAATGTCCTGCTTTAGCTTTCATTTGGTAGATTTTTTCCTCAGGTAAATCTAGATGCTGCGAACGGATTGTCGAAACGAGACTGAGTGGTGATGATTCAGTCATGCCATACACCTGAATAAACTCCCAGCCAAGTTCTTTTTCAACTCGGGAGACAAATGCAGGAGGCGGTGCCGATCCTGCTATCACTACTCGAACATTCCGAGAGACGCACGGGGTATGCTGATCATAATATTGCAGCAATGCATTTAAGACGGTTGGTGCCATATGTATAATCGTTACATTATGCTTCTCGATCGCCTGAAAAATCGCTTCTGGTGATGTTTTACGCAGACAAATTTGAGAAGCTCCATTCGCTGTATAATAAAATGGCGATCCCCACCCATTCACATGGAACATCGGAAGCACATGCAACAGGGTATCTTTATCACTAACACGTAAATGATGCATTGTACTGAGCGCATGAAGATAGTTATTTCGGTGTGTCAGCATCACACCCTTTGGATTTCCAGTCGTACCACTCGTATAAAGAAGACTACACACATCCTCTTCATCCACATATTCCCGCTCAAATCCGTTGTCTGGGAAATCAGCCAGCCATTCATTGTAACCGATTTCATTTATATCATCAGTTCGATGATGGACGATGATCGTATGTACACATTCTAACTTTTCCTTAATTGGCTGGATCAGCTGGTACAGATGCTGATCGACAAAAAGTACTTTTGCTTCACTATGATTCAAGATAAATAAATAGTCTTCCGGAGTCAGTCTCGTATTAAGCGGTACCATAATCGCTCCAAGTTGAAAGATTCCATAAAAACCTTCAAGCATTTCAGCTGAATTTGGTGTCAAATAGGCTACTCTGTCACCTTTACTGATCCCGAGTTTTCTTAGACCTGCCGAAAGCTGGTTAACTCTTTTATTAATTTGAGCATAGGTAAACACTTTGTCTTCTGTAAAAATGGCCTCTTTCTCTCCATACAGTGAAACCGCTCTGTCTAAAAAAGAAGATAGTACTAATGGTACCTTCATGTAATCACTCCTTCTATTGTTTGAATCAACTATATTTTATCACATTTATTGACTTCTTTGAAGATTCTGAAAGGATTTTGAATAGGCTATTTAATCACCTTCATCGATATTGAACATAAAATGGTCATAGGAATTCTTACTAAAGGGTGAATTATTATGCCAGCTATCGTCGGAGTAGTCCAGGTAATTAATGTAGGAAGCAGCGGAGTCTTTCATATTGGTGATGTGTTCAAAATATCTCCGTTTGCAACCTCTAAAACCTTTGCAGGTGCAGGGTCATTTAATACTGGCGAGACGATTTCGCTTTATAACGCCGCCAGCTCAACCAATACGAACGACACAGATGCCATTGACCAGCCTACCGTTTTAAATTTATAGCGGATGGTATCCCCCTAATTACTCAGGGAGGAGGATTGTATGATTTTCAATATTCAACAAAACATTCATATCCATATGATAAAAATTAACAGTATCGGGAACTCGTCTGTTTTTCAAATTGGCAGTTCAGGGGTAATTAAGGCTCTTTCGACTTTGTCTAATACAGGCGGCTACACAGAACCAGCTCCGCAGCTCGACAACGAAGGAGAAAGCTTTGTCCCCTACCCGCCGACTGGCTAACTTAGGCATTCACCTATATCTGGTTCTAGGCATATATTGAATCGATATATATATGCATAAGAGGTGAGGTGAATATGGATGCAGAATGATTTCTACTCATATACAGTCCAAATGCAAAGATATTTAGAAACTCAGGACAATCGAATTAAAATGCTGGAAAATGAACTTGCCCTCATGAAAACGAAACTAGCAGAACTCCAAAATAAACCAGCAGTGAATGTTGAAAAAATTGAGTATAAGTTTGACCAGTTAAAGGTCGAGACGCTTGAAGGCACTCTAAATATCGGGCTGAATCCAAGTGACCTCAGTAATATTGAGGAGCTGGCCATTAATTCTGCAAATCCCCCTCTGCAGCCTTATGTATTCCCTAATCGGCAGCAGTTTGTTGAAGACATTTCGGCATCTATTGCAGCTGAAATGGATGAATTAATTCAAGATACAGCTCAGCAGCAACGCGAAAACCTGGATCCATCTTTTCATCAGCTTATTAAAAGTGATATTGAAAAACAACTTTCCCAGCGTGTCAGTCTTTATCTTGATCAAACATCACAGACAGAACGCTCACCCCATTTACTAGAACAAGTGAAAGAAAAAATTAGTGAACGAATTAAAAGTGATATCACTCAGTCCATCAGAAACTTTATTCAATCTTCATCGAACACGACAGGAGGAAACAGCTAAATGGATTTTCACGTTGTTAATGGCGAACTCTGTGTTGAAAATATCGAGGTATTAGGTGTGTCAGCTTCATCATTATTCTTAATTGGTGATGCTCAAACGATCCAGCTTTCATCTGTCTTCGATACCCCTCCCGAATCATTAATTATTGGACCGACATTCCCTTTTATTCCAAAAGGGTAACTCTATGCTCAGCAGAATAGCAAAGGTTAACTCCTTATCCTTAAAAGTTTTGTCTTTCAGTTCTTTGTTGCAAATAGGCGACTGTAGTTATGCAGAATCCTCTTCCAAAGCATTTGCGCTGCAACGCTATAAATCGGTATTCGATGGTGAAGAAGCAAATGGTATTGACCACCCTGTTTTTCATTTACCTTCCGTTTATTTACCAATTACTGAACCTATTCAAACCACGTTCAATCATCGTCAACCGTTTATTAAAGTAAATCGGATAAACATCATAGGGGCAACACTATCCTCTATTATCGGAATTGGTAATATCAAACATTCTTCTATGGAATCAAGAATATTGCACATTAGACAGGTTCCTTACAAACAAAACATCGAGGAGCAGCTCTATGAAATAAATGAAGGACCGCCTTCTGAACCTAACGATAGTTAAGAATGAATGAAAGGAATGGTAGCATGCCAGCGATTATTGGACCCGTTCAGGTGATAAATGTCGGCGGTGGTGTCTTGCAGTTCGGTGATACCATCGTCATCTCACCAAAAAGCAGTGCCAAAATTATTGAAGGCTCGGGATCATCCAACACAGGGGCTTTCATTTTCACTGGCAGTGGGATTAATGGAAACAACGTCCTCGATGTCAACGGTGTTGATCAACCGATTGTCGGAAATAATTAGCTCCACAAGCATATGAAAAGGACCAAATCTCCAAGCGATTTGGTCCAATTTTTTATTCAATTTCGAGTAAATGACCGCCGTCAAAGAAAAACAAATAACGGTGTTTTACTTTCTTTTTCATGATCGTTTCAATAGCACGTGTATAAAGCTGAAGCTGGACTTGATACCGCTCAGCAAGAATCTCTTTTGCTCCATCGAAGCCATGAACAAAACGACCTGTAATTTTATCTGTTTTATAATCCAATAGTACAAGTCCATCCTCATCCTCAAAGATAAGTCGGATCGTAGCCAT
>NZ_JAZVJO010000221.1:0-8691 GCF_059453735.1 Peribacillus sp.
AAATTTATTCCTAATAAGATTGCACTGATTATAAATAGACCGAAAAATAGTGTGAAAAATGTTTTATGTTTTTCAAAATCTACTGTCCAATTTTCATCCGCTATACTAAACACATAGATTAAGAATGCGACAAAAACGATAGAAGAATATAGATATGCTAGTTTCGAAAATAGACTTTTTTTCAAATTAAATCCTCTTCTCAGTAAAAAAAATTAACGGGAAGGAAATGGTCTTAGGCGTTTATGAAGGTCGGTATCTCCATCAGGCATCATATCTAGCTTTGAATCTGGCGTAACTTTCGTGTCTATGTTAGCTTTTAAATCAGGATTAATCTCGTAATTTGGATTTATCTCTGGGTCTGGCGTTAGTACCCAAAAGCTTACAGATGCATCAACTCATTTTTTTCTGCCTCTCATTAGGACGTTTTCACAAGCAGTCTCCTGCTCGATTAAAAAAATAGGTGCGGCAAACTTGTTCCGCTGTTTTCTCTAGTAATAGACTCGCATCCTTCATTGCCTGGTCCAAGCTCATGGGCTTATTCATCACGCTATATACCCCAATCACTCCATATTGGTAGAGAGAATCAATCTTTCCTTCAAAGGATCCTGCTAGGATGATGGTCGGTATATTTTTTGCTTTGGCTGATTGAGCAACTCCCATTGGTGTTTTTCCATATGCAGTTTGAAAATCGACCTGCCCTTCTCCTGTAATGACTAGGTCCGCATTTTCTAACTGTTCATCGAGTTTTGTATACTCCATCACAACGTCCACCCCTCTTCTCAATGTTGAAGGGAAGAATGCCTGAAAAGCTCCGCCAATTCCCCCGGCTGCCCCTGCCCCTGGGCTGTCATGAAGTCTGACGCCCATTTTTTCTTCAATTTTGTTGGCAAAGTGCAAAAGATTAGCGTCCAGGATCTTGACCATCGCTTCAGTCGCTCCTTTTTGAGGACCGAATATATACGTTGCACCGGTAGGACCAACAAAAGGATTCTCTACATCTGACGCAATGATAAATTGACTTTCTTCTATTCGCGGGTCAAAATTTCCGATTGATAGCTGCTGCAGCTGACCTAATTCACCCCCGCCAACATCTAGTTCTTGCCCTGCGCTATTTTTTAATTCAACACCAAGTGCTTGAAGCATTCCCGCTCCGCCGTCATTCGTTGCCGAGCCGCCTAATGCAAGAATAAAGTTTCTATATCCCTCATCTAAGGCAGCTTTAATGAGTTGTCCAGTACCGTAAGTGCTTGCTTTTAACGGATTGCGCTCACCGATGCTGACTAAATTCAATCCTGAAGCCGCTGCTATCTCGATAATACATGTTTGCTGATCTCCAAGTACTCCAAACTCAGCTTCAATTGGCTTTTGCAGAGGATCGATTACATGGACTTTGGTTTTATGTCCACCTGTCGCTGCGACTAAATTCTCCATTGTTCCTTCGCCGCCATCCGCTACAGGAACTAAGACAGTTTCAGCATGAGGAAAAGCATGCACAATCCCTCGTTCAATCGACAATGCAGCATCCATACTAGAGATACTTCCTTTAAATGAATCTGGAGCTATCACAATCTTCATTTCCTCATCTCCCGAATAGAAAGCGTTTACATTAGTATAAACCTGAAAGAAGAAAAAAGCTCTCCAACACGTTAGCGAATTGGAAAGCCTGTACTTTTATTTAAAGTTAATTCGATTTAAGATTTTTGCTTTTTGAAAATGAAAAAGTGACTTAGATAATTCAAAGATCGTTCCATTCGAAAGACATACTGTGTTTTCAATAATTAAGGCCGGATCTAATGGATTAACTTGGAGCAAGCCCGCATTTTCCTCGTTAATTTTTTCGCAATTAATGACTTTATCCGCAAAGCCAATGTTTAGTTTTAAGTCCTCGATAAGATAACGATAGATGGAATTTGATGCAATATCTTCGTTTAAATATGGGACAATATCTTTTTTAAAATAACTTATTTCAATCGAGAACGGTTCATTTTCTACTAGTCTTAACCGCTTACTATAATACAGCTTTGTTCCTGTATCACAACGTAATTGTTTGGCTATTTCTTCATCTGCTTCAACCACGTGTAAAGCCAAAATTTTTGTCTCAATATTTTTTGAGGTCAAATCTTTTGTTAATCCTCTTAGACTGCCTAAATTGATGAAATCCGTTTCCGATTTTTCCCTCAAAAACATTCCACTGCCCTGCACTTGATAGACAAAACCTCGATTGACCAACTGAGTAATGGCTTTTCGGATCGTATTTCGACTTACTTCAAACTTTTTTACCAGTTCTTCTTCTGTCGGAAGCTTTTTTGTTTCGTCAAACTTTCCATCCCTAATATCCTTTTCTAACTCATCCGCTATTTCTTTGTATTTTACGGCCATATAATCTCCCTTACAGCTTTTCGCCTCTTGTTTTAATAATATCTTTGTACCAATGATACGAAAGCTTTTTCTTTCGATTTAAATGATCCTGATGATCCACGTAAATAAAGCCATATTGCTTTTTATATCCGTTTAGCCAGCTTAATAAATCAATAGCGGACCATGCATAATACCCTTTTAAATGAATCCCTTCTTGGATTGCCCGCTTAATCACTTTTAAATGTTGCTCGATATACTTTATCCGAGGAACATCTACGATTTCACCATCTATGATAGGATCTTCATCTCCAAGTCCATTTTCTGTAACATACATTTTTATATCACCATAACGTGCTTTTAATAGATGCAGCCCATCTAAAAATCCCTGAGGTGAGATTTCCCATCCCCATTTAGTATAGGTTTTGTTCTCCATTTTAACAGTCCGATAATACCCGTCAAAAGAGGGGCTGCCTGGGGCCAGCGTAGATGTTTCTCGTGAATGTTCCATGGATGAAAGTATTTCATTATTTTTTTCTACTCGAATCGGTTGATAATAATTAAGTCCGATAAAATCATTACTCTCCGCATTTCTTGCTAAGGTATCCAGCTCTTCTTCCGTCCAATCTGGTGTCCAGCTCTTCTCCTTTAAGTGCTCGACCACATAAGTGGGATATGTCCCTTTTAGAATCGGATCATAGTACCAAAACGTTTCATATTCATTCGCATGTTGAGCAGCTATCACATTTTCCGGTTTATCATCGACACTGTATGCTGGCAAGAATACATGCGTTATGCCAATCTCCCCGTACTGTCTTAATTTCTTATAGACTTCTACGGCTTTTGCATGTGCATAAAACACATAATGCGTCGCTTGAAAATACTTCTTCTCATCATTTTGAATACCAGGCGGATGGGCTCCTTTTAAGTAGCCTAACCCACAAAACATAACCGTTTCATTAAACGTAATCCAATGTTTCACACGATCTCCAAATGACTGGAAACAAATCGCTGCATACTTCACGAAAGCTTCAGCCGTTCGCTTATTAGTCCAACCTCCATCTTCTTCAAGGGTCAGAGGTAAGTCCCAGTGATACAGAGTAACAAACGGAACAATTCCATATTTCAAACATTCATTAATTACATTATTATAAAATTCCAATCCTTTTGGATTCACTTCACCATCGCCTGTTGGCAAAATACGCGCCCATGAAAGAGAAAACCGGTACGATTCAAGACCCATCTCGGCCATTAATTGAATATCTTCCTTGTAACGATGATAATGGTCGATCGCTACCTCACCGTTTGTTCCCTCATACGTCTTTCCAGGAATCTTTGAAAAGACGTCCCAATTGGTTACGCCTTTCCCATCTTCATTCCATGCTCCTTCTATCTGATAAGAAGCAGACGCCGCTCCGAATATAAAATCATGTGGAAACTTCATATAATAACCTCCATTTTCATACCATCATATTAAATTCATAGGCACAAATATTAAATTGATTATATACGTTTATTCCATTATTGGCAAACGCTAAAGGGATAATCTTAGGGGGATTAAAGAGGAACGCACTTCAAAGAGACGGGAAGAGGCGTTTCCCCGCCTTAATGAAAATATAGCACTATTTTTGTCTTCTCATCCACTGTGTAGCAACCCACTTTTCTCCTGCTATCACTGGGGCTCCACCATGTAACGTTTGTTCATTGATCTGTTGATCGCTATAAAAATATTCAAAATACACGGCCGTTCCCTTTTTTGGAGATACGGAAAGTTTTAGTTTAGGAAAATACGTTTCTCCCCCACTTTCCACATCATTTAAGTAGATAACGATTGTGCTTATCCTATTATTTTGTGCGGCTTTACTTGAAGATGAAAAATAATCATGATGAGCCTTATATTCTTGTCCAGGCGTATATTTTAGAATTTGAATTCCTTCTCCATGTTCAGTGGGGATATTCATAATCGATGAAAGTCTTCTTTCAATTTTGGTAATCAAATCATTCTCATTTTCTTCAAAATACATACTGCTGCTCGTTCTCATCTCATTGACTTCACGGGTGGACCCAATCTTTGAACGATTCAATTTATCTTTTGATAAGCTCATCAAGGCGTTGCATTCTTCCTCACTCAACACATTACCTAAAATGACGATGAGAGGCTCTTCAAATTTTGCTAGTATATTAATCTCTCTATCTTCTGTTTTAATTGTATTTCCAATGTGATTAAAAATCGTTTGTTCTTTCATAATTGATGTAGTACCATCCATTCGTTTCACAACTCCTTAACTATTTAAATTTTCAAACTATTTTTATTCTGATTCTTTTATTGTAAGCGGTTAACTATAAATATTATACCATGAGCCTTCTTCTTTCTAGAAATATCTATCGTCATATGTTTTACTCCATATATAAAAAAACCACCTGCGTTAACAGATGAGTTTACGTATTATCCTCGAAGCATGTTCCGTCCACCATTAACGGGAATTTGCTTTTTCAGAAATCTCAGCCACTGTCAGCTTCTCAAACTCTTTCATGATAAACCTAAAAAGAAAGGCCTCTCAACAGGAACCCGTTGAAAAGCCTTTTTCTTTTATTTAGCAACTAAAATCTCTTCTAAATTATCTAATGCCAACTTGTTTCCATATGCAGAATAATCTAACCATGGTTGTTCAGAAATTAGGAATACTTGATCGTTTTTAACCGCTTTAAGACTTTGCCAAATCGGATCATTTTGTAATTCCTTATAAACGTCTTCACTGCCTTCATCAACTGATGACACTAATACAAAAATGGTATCAGCATCGAAGTCTGGCAATACCTCTTTTGAAATATTCTCCCAGTTCTCCTCAATTGATTCGACACCTGTTGCTGGCTTGAATCCTAAATCTTCAAACAAAATGGGACCTAATGGACGCTCCATTCCATATACACGCAGTCCTTTTGGTGATATACGTACCGCCATTACTGTACCTTCACCAAGCTTTTCTTTAGCTAACGTAGATAATTCAGCTGCCTTTGCTTCATAGTCTTTAATGAACTGTTCGGCAGTTTCTTCCCGATCTACGATGCCAGCTATATCTTGTAGGTGGTCTTTCCAACGGCCTTCATCCAGATTAATGACATTCGTTGGGGCAATCGCCTCGTATTTCTCTAAACCATGCTTCCCAGCAAACTCTTTGTCAATGAAAATTTCATCGGGCTGCATCGCAATTAACGCTTCCATATCAGGTTCTTTTGTAAATCCTAAATATTCCGTATCTGAAAAACGTTCTTCATCAAGCGGCAGGTAATCACTTGTCGTTGTTCCATCAGGTGTAATACCCAGTGCCATTAAATCTCCCGTTAAGAAAATAGAAATAGATGCTACCTTTTTATCATACTTTTCACCTTTACTATCCGAAGAAGACTTTGATTCATTATTTTCGTTTACTTTCTTGTTCTCTTGCCCTTCTTCATTCCCGCATGCTGCCAAGACGAAAAGGAATGTACTCATTAGTACAACCAGTAGTTTTCTCATGATGATCTCCTGTTCTTATAAAAATTAATCATTTCCGATTATACAGAGTAACCCGGCAAACCACAAACCCATAACTAGCTTACTTTGGTTTAAATAATAGATACAGAAAATAAGGCGCACCTACTGCTGCGACGACAACTCCCGCCGGTATGGCATTGGGTTCAAAAAGGGATCTTGCGATAGTATCTGCAAAAACAAGAATGACAACACCCGTCAAAGCAGAAATTGGTAATACATATTGATGCATCGGCCCTACAAGTCGTCGGGCAATATGGGGAGCGACCAGTCCTATAAAACCGATTCCACCGGCCATCGATACACTTGCGCATGATAACGCTACGGCAATACATAGCAGCTGAATCCGTTCTTTGTTTACTCGCGTGCCAATCCCGGTTGCGATGGTATCTCCCAAAGCAAAGCTATTTAATGGTTTCGCCTTCATGAAGGCAATTGGAATCAAAATCAACATCCATGGAAGTAGTGCATACACATTGATCCAATCCCTGCCCCACACATTACCCAGCAGCCAACTCGCTGTAAATGAATATGTTTTTTCATCCAGCTGCAGAGATAAATACAAACTAATGGCATTAAACCCTGCTGCAATGGCAATTCCGACTAGTAAAAGTCTTGTGGGGAGCAACCCCTTTCCTTTTTCACTCGCTAATATGAATATGAGACCTGCAGCCAGACATCCTCCCATAAAGGTGAATAGCGGGATTATTAATGCAGCAGTCGTATTCAATGATGCGAAGTATGTAACATAAACAATTAATCCAAGGCTCGCCCCCGCATGAATCCCTAAAACACCAGGATCAGCCAAGGGGTTCCGAGTAATCCCTTGGAAAATGGCACCTGATATCCCCAGACCCATTCCAGCCAAAATGGTAATGATGATCCGAGGCATCCGGTATTCAAATAAGACCATCTCATACATCGGCGTACCGAAACCAAGGATCGTTTTGACAACATCAAGCGGTGCTATCTTCAACGATCCTGTATTTAATCCAAGAGTTATGATCGTTAAGATTAAGATAGATAGGGCAAACCCAACTTGAAGACATTTCTTTCGTCTCTTCCTGGTGATATTCATAAACTTCTCTTTTCCTTCCGTGCCACAAATAAAAAGAACGGTACACCTATCATGGCAACAATCACTCCGATGGCCAATTCTTTTGGCGGATCCATCGTTCTTGCACCAAGGTCTGCCACTACCAGTAAAACGGCACCTAATATAGCTGACAATGGAATAACAAAACGATAATCCACGCCGACCAGCTTCCTTGTGATATGGGGTATGACTAATCCGACAAAGGCAATTGAGCCAACAGCTGCTACGGAAACACCAGCTAATATGACCGCAATAATCATAGCAATTAACCGAATTTTTTGCGTCTGTATACCTAAGTTAACAGCAATTTCTTCACCCATTGCCATCAAAGAAATAGGCCGTCCAAGCAGGCAAGCCATTACCACCACGAAGAGGATAATCGGCGCTACAATCTTAAGCTGCGGCCATTCCACACCAGCCACACCCCCGGCATACCAAAACGCTAAATCTTGACTAAGGTCAAAGTAAATCGCAATACCAGATGTAAACGAATGCAGCAGCGAAGCAACAACTGTGCCAGCTAACGTTAATTTCAGCGGCGTTAATCCTCCAGGTGAGCTTGCTCCCAACCCGAAGATGAAAATGGTTGTACAAGCTGCACCCAAGAATGACAAGATCATCAACGTAGAAAATGAAAGGTTGGGTAAAAAAACAAAAGACAGTGCCACAACAAATGTAGCTCCTGCATTAATCCCTAATACTCCAGCATCGGCTAAAGGATTCCTCGTTACTCCCTGCATCAATGCCCCGGCAACTGCAAAGGCTGCACCTACTAATGCCGCTGCAAGCACACGCGGGAATCGGATCGAATGTAAAATTTGATGTTCAATATTCGTTTTGTCAAAATGCCAAAGAGCCTCCCATACTATAGAGAGTGAAAGCTGTTTAGCACCTGTTGAAATAGCTGCAAACATACTCAGCCCTAAGATAAGAATGGACACTACCGACATCAGATAAAGGCGACCGCTGCGGATATCGCAAAGTAATTTTTCCTTACGCATCATCGCTGATCCCCATATAACGTATCCATTGGGATACATATAGGCACATTTGACTTCGGTTCAATTAAAATCGTTGCCTCTATATGGAATACTTCTTTTAACATCTTGTCATTTAATACTTCATGCGGAGTTCCTTCATGCATGACTTCCCCTTCTTTAATGCATACTAAATGATCCGCAAAACGTGTTGCGTGATTCAGATCATGAACAACCATCACAATTGTGCTCTTCTCTTCCTTATTAAGTTTCCGAAGCAACTTCAACACTTCCAGCTGATGTCCCATATCTAAAAAAGTCGTTGGTTCATCTAATAACAGAATTCCTGTTTTTTGAGCCAATGCCATCGCAATCCAAGCACGTTGACGTTGTCCACCTGATAGCTCATCAACCAATTCATCCTGCAATGCTGTCAAACCAGTTGATTCAATGGCCCATTGGATGATTTCATAATCTGATTTAGTCGTAGAACTAAACGCCTTTTGATGTGGGTATCGACCGTATGCCACTAATTCGCTGACAGACAAGCCGTCAGGGGCAACCGGGTTTTGAGGAAGAATGGAAAGTTTCTTAGCTACTTCCTTCGTCGGAAGCTTCTGGATGGCTTGTCCATCAATATAGACATCCCCGCTTTGTGGCTGCATAATACGGGCGAGTGTTTTTAAAATCGTTGACTTCCCAGAACCATTCGCACCCACAAGAGCCGTAAT
>NZ_JAZVJO010000222.1:0-6883 GCF_059453735.1 Peribacillus sp.
CCAAATCATCCCCCAAAGCTTCCTTCAGACCGCTGTAGTCCCAGCTGCCGGAGAAAGCAGCGGCAACGGTGCCTTCCTTCAGCCCGGCAATGCCCGAGCCGGAAGCGTCATCAACAAAATTGTAAATGTTAGCAATTTCAATCATTTTAGCAGAAAAGTCGAGACCGTCAATACTATGTCCATAGTCATATAGCCGGTGACTTAAAATTGCTGTTCCTATACCAATATCTAACACCTGCGCATGTTTTTTCTGCATAATTTCATTAAAAATGGTGTTGATTACTTTCTTATACCCCGCAAATGGATATAAGGATTGATCTTCACTAACTTTAACACTTTGATCATACTTATTTGCCCAAATATCAAACCCTTGCTTATTTAGCATCGTTTATCTCCTTCTAACCTTATTGTTAGGCACTTTTTGATCGAGGAAACTTAGATAGGAACCTGTTCAGCCGTGGTCCTTTTCTCTCAATCCAGCCTTGATGTTCTAAGCGTGACTTGCGCCTGATACCTTCGCTGAGTGCAAAAAAAGAAAACATAGCACACCCTATAAATACAGCGGCTGTAATTGGAATCCAAGGAGCTCCATCAATATCAATAAGTACATTTGAAATATATAGCGGCCATTCGACAGCTGTATTCGTAATCATGTAAGCTCCATTCTCCATTTGTGATAAGCTTTGTGATAAAAATATTCCAAATACCCCAAGCTGTCCGATCAAAAATAACATATTGCCAAGATGGGTGAAGAAATAAGACAGCCACTGCGGTGAACATAGAGGCCAATAATATCTAGTAAACAGTCCTTTGATCCCTGTTCCGAGTACAATTGCTGCCTCGTAATACGTTGAAGCCTGAACATGCTGAATACTTTTCTTCATGAGCTCGGCTACCTTTCCTACTTCAAATACGATAATCAACCCCATCATCCAGAATATTCGGTTGGGGCTGAAAACAATTAATGGCAGTAAAGAAAAAAACATAACCATAAAAATTACCGGAACACGAGAGAATAAATAATTCCAAGCTTGCAAAATCAGGTTGATACTTTTTGAATGAGCTGCACTAACAGCCAATATCATCGCTAAAATAAAGACAGACAGGCTCATTCCAATTACCGTTGCAAGTGTATACCTTGTCCCAATCACAAGGTAACTAAGTACATCACGACCTTCCCGGTCAGTACCCAACAAAAAATCTTCGGATGGCGGGAATGGCGGGTAGGAAAAAAAATCCGGATAATAGCTGCGCATCGTTAGTTTGGGATCAATCCCCGGTAAAAAGGATCCTGCAATCGCCAGAAACATAAACACAGAACATCCGCATATGCCAATGAACAGCGGGACATTTTTTTTCATTTAATATCCTCCTTCCGTACTGGAACTAGGAAAAAGGTCAAAATCTCCTGAAGCCATTGGAAAACTAGTAAAATAGCCATCAGTAAGAAACTGAACCCTATTATTGCTGCAGTATCCATTACCATCGGTTCACCAGCATAAAACCACCCATTAAACTGAAGGGCTCTAATAAGTCTTGTGCCAATGCCGCGATACATTGATAAATATTCGACCACAAACATCGCTGACATAATAATTAAGGCAATCGGCATTAAATGCTGCACCAACTTCGGCCAGCAATTCAGCAAGGCATGCTTCCAGATAACCGCCCAATCCTTAGCACCTTTCGAACGTGCTGTCCGAATATAATCAGCTGTTTCTTCCTCCTCTAATGCTTCTGCAGTTAGACGAGCGATTATAGCAATCGGGTACATACAAAGATAGAAAATGGGTAAAAATACGTTGTACCACTCTTCATCGCCATAAATATCCGGTTTCCATATATCATTTTTCATACAAAAGAACATAAACATTTGAATGACCATAATAAAGAAGAAGTCTGGGACGGATTGTAAAACCCAAGTGGTTCCTTTCCCAGTTAATTTCCCAACACCGCCGGTATGACGGTAATCGTATATTCCCTTCCAGACACCAAAAAAGATACTCAGTAAAAAAGCGGGAATAATAAGTACAATGCTTTTTTTAGCATAATAAATGAGTTCTTCTTCCACAGGATCTTCATACATAGTCATTCCAAGTGTTTTATTCTCTTTTACCTCTGTCCAATAATTAACGATGTTTTGCTTATAAGAGCTCCATGTAAATGAATAACTCATCACGTCAACGGTTCCCTCACGATGTGAGGTTGTTTCACGAGGCATAAGGACCAGTAATACTAAAAGAAATCCAATGATTATGTATAAAAGTAAATTCCCTGTTAATCTCGCTGCAAGCTTTATATAAGCCCCCTCCTCTAAAGTACGTGGTAACTATTTCCAATAGTATCAAATTAGTTAGAATATTGCGATATTAATTTTAAGTTATATTTTACTTTTCATTCATCTATACACTTGTCAACACTTTTTGCATAAAATACAATAAAATAACAAAAAGGTTTGACAAATTTGTGAATTATACTAAAATTAACTATATAAGGAGATGATTTGTAAAATGGAACAATACAAACTACTTAACTTTGTCCGTATCTTTGCAATGATTGGATGTACAATAGGTGGAATCATATTTATTATTAGTTTATTTGAAACCGGTTACAATGATAATCATCTTTTAACGTTTGCTGCGATTGCTATAGTATTTAACTCAATGCTGGTATTTGGAGTGGGATTGTTCTTTACGATTACCGAGGAACTCATTACAAAAACACGAAGAGTAAAATCATAAATCTAAAAAAAATCCTGAACGCATATGCTGCGTTCAGGATTTTTTACTATTTACTGATAGCCCCAAATCATAGTTAGCAATGTACCAAGAATAGTTACAATACCAACGAAGAGAGAGTACCCAATGTTTGTGTACAATGTATTCCTATCTTCTGATTCTCCAATATGCATGAAGAATACAATTTGCATGCTAGCCTGAGCAAATGCTGTAACTAGAAGAATCAGCATACCAGTCGTTGCAGACAAATCAAACATAAGAACAGAAAGGGCGACGACTGTTAGGATTAGTGAGAACACATATCCCATTACTTGCTTCATAGGGAATAGTTGTTTCATATTACATCAATCCTTTCAAGTAGACAAAGCTGAAAATGAAGATCCAAACAATGTCTAAGAAGTGCCAGTACAAGGAAAAGATGAACGATTTATTTGCAGTTTCAGGAGTGATACCCTGCTTTCTAACCTGCATGATGATGAACAGTCCCCAGAAAAGACCAAGTGTAACGTGAGCACCATGCGTTCCAAGAGTTGTCATTAAAGCAGATACGAAAGCACTTGTTTGGTAAGTTGCTCCTTCATGAATGTATGTGACAAATTCAAAGATTTCTGTTCCAAGGAATCCAAGTCCAAGGACTAAAGTAATTCCAAAGAATGTCATCATCGCTTTTTTATTACCAATCCGCATAGCATGAATAGCTAAACCGATTGTGAAGCTGCTTGTCAGCAGCAGGAATGTTTCAATTAAAACCGGTGTAAGTTCAAATATTTCACTGCCTGTTGGTCCATTTCCAGTCCGGTTAACCAGTGTGAAGTACACGGCAAACAAGGTGGCGAAGAGGGCAATCTCTGCCCCTAAAAAGATCCAAAAACCAAATATTTTCAACCGATTTTCTTCGGTTCCATATTCTAAAGGAAGCGAGTTATCTATTTTCATGCGTGAGCACCTCGCGATTTGTTTTCAGTTTCTTCTATTTCTTCAACTGAAATATAGTGTCCATGATCTTTCTCGAATGTACGATAAGCCATACAAGCAAAGATTCCGATTGTTGCTATGATTGCTGGAATCCACCAGCTGAATACCATGAAGAATCCCCAGAAGAAGAAGATTACGCCAAGAATAACTGGTATTCCACTATTGTTTGGCATATGAATTGGCTCATACTTCCCTTTAAATAACGGGATATTATGTTTCTTTTGATCCCAGAAAGCTTCTGTAGATTCAACCGTTGGAACAAGAGCAAAGTTGTATTCTGGTATTGGACTATGAGTAGCCCATTCTAATGAACGTGCATCCCAAGGATCTGAAGTTTCGTTTCTTGGCATGTAACGTGTGCTCCAGTAGATATTATAAACTAGTAATCCGAATCCAATTGCAAGACCAAGTGCTCCGACAAATGAAAGCATATTCAAGGCACCAAAACCAGTAGATTCAGAATACGTGTACATACGACGTGCCTGACCATTTAAACCAGTAACAAACATTGGGAAGAACGTTACGTTAAAGCTGATTGCAATAAACCAGAACGTGACTTTCCCGATTTTTTCGTTCAAGCTGAAACCAAAGATCTTTGGCCACCAGTAGATAAATCCAGCAATTACTGCAAATACTGTACCTGGAATTAATACATAGTGGAAATGAGCTACTAAGAACATTGTGTTGTGGTATTGGTAATCAGCACTTGCCATAGCAAGCATTACACCTGTTACCCCGCCAATTGTAAAGATTGGAATAAAGGCTAATGCATATAGCATAGGACTGGTAAATTGTATTTTTCCTTTTCGGAGCGTAAAGAGCCAGTTAAATATCTTGACCCCGGTAGGAACTGCAATGGCCATAGTTGTAATAGAGAAGATTCCATTAACTACTGCGCCATGACCCATTGTGTAGAAATGGTGAGCCCAAACTACAAATGAAAGCAAGGAAATGGCAACCATACTGATAACCATTGATTTATATCCGTACAGATTTCTACGAGCAAACGTAGAAATAATCTCACTATAAATCCCGAAAGCAGGAAGAATAACGATATATACCTCAGGATGTCCCCAAACCCAGAATAGGTTGGCCCAAAGCATATCACTACCACCATTAGCTGTGGTGAAGAATTGAGTGCCGAACAAACGATCTGTTGTCATTAATGCTAATGCCACAGTTAACACTGGGAAAGCAAAAACGATGATAACGTTCGTGATTAGGTTTGACCAAACGAACATTGGCATTTTCATTAATGTCATGCCAGGAGCTCTCATTTTCAGGATGGTAACAATAAAGTTAATCCCGGTCATTAAGGTACCAATACCCGCTATTTGAATGGCAATAGCGTAATAGTTATTCCCAACCGTTTCACTGAATTCTGTGCTGGCAAGAGGGAAATAAGCTGTCCATCCTGCATCAGGTGATCCTCCGATTACGAAGGAAATATTGAATAGCATTGCTCCAGCAAAGAATAACCAGAAGCTGATTGCATTCAAACGTGGGAAAGCAACATCACGAGCTCCAATTTGTAATGGAGTAACGATGTTCATTAAACCAATGATAAATGGCATTGCCATGAATAAAATCATGATAACCCCGTGTGTTGTAAAGATCTCATTATAATGCTGTCCATCCAGTAGACCGTTTTCAGGCCTAGCTGTCTGCGCACGCATTAAGAGTGCATCAACGCCTCCTCTAAATAACATAAGTAAGGCTGCTAAAATGTACATAATTCCGATTCGTTTATGGTCAACTGTTGTTAACCATTCTTTCCAGAGATAACCCCATTTTTTAAAATAGGTTAAGCCCGCAACGATGGCGATCGAAGCAACGATAATGCTGATTTGCGCCATAAGAATCATGGGGTCTCCGGTTACGATAAATTCGTCCCATTTCATGTGTGTGACTCCTTTCGTTTACTAATTTATTAAACTAGTAGTCTTATCCTTATTTATGATCGTGTTCATGTTCTTCGTGATCTTCAGTATCTTCTTTGGGACCATCATCGGAATCGTCCGATCCATGATTATGACCAGTAGGTGCTGGAGCGAAATCTAAATGTGTTCCATTAAAGGTACTGCGTCCAACATGATCGGCTTCTAGAAGTTCATTAAATTTATCTTCTGTCAGCTCATCAGCTGTTGCTTTAACATCTTTAACCCATTCATCATATTCAGCAGGAGGCATAGCTAATGCTTCAAACTCCATATGAGCAAATCCTTCACCACTGAAGTTAGCGTTTCTGCCCATATAAGCTCCAGGAACGTCTGCAGCTAAATGCAAGGTATTAACCATGTCACTCATTGCATACTTTTGACCTCCAAGTTGTGGAATCCATAAACTTGAAATAGGGCCATACGAGTATAATTTGAATTCAAGCGGTCGATCTGTTGGGATGTTCAAATAGTTAACCGTTTCTATATCTTCTTCTGGATAGCTAAAGTGCCATTTAAAATTAGATGAAACGGCATAAATAGTCAGTTTTTCTTCAGTATAACCAGTTTGTTCATTCTCGACTTTATCAAGCGAGCCAACTGTTACCCAACCAAGGAAGGCAACAATAATGATTGGAATACCAATCCATAGCGCCTCAAGATATTTATTTCCTTCAATATGCGGCGGTTCGTAGTCTGCACTAGATTTAGAAGCACGATATTTAGTAAGCATGAATGCATATAAAACAATAACAACTAATACAACTCCGGCCATTGTCCACATAGATAACTTAATAACATTTGATTGCTCTTCAGCAACCGGGCCTTTTGGATCAAGAACGAGTAACGGATTATCACACCCCGTTAACACGGTGACAATAGTGAAAATTAAAAACAGTAAAATTCCCTTTAGTTTCATTTTGTACTCCTTTCCCCTCGAAAATAAAATTATAACTTGCAGTTTCACTGCAAATGTTTATATATTCACAAACTCACGATTCTATCTTAGTATTATAAAAGAGAAAATACAACGGATTAAGATTTATGTCACAAAATGTTCATTAAGATTCAATCAAATATTGGAAGCGAGTGCTTTAAATTGGATTAATCGTAAAAGATGAATTAATATTGTTCAAGTTTGTTCATTTCTTTACTTCCGTTATATCTCTTTAATATTCGCTAATATTGTTTTTTCAAAATAATAAATTTAATCAAAATAAAAAGAAGCAGGCA
>NZ_JAZVJO010000223.1:0-3223 GCF_059453735.1 Peribacillus sp.
TGAGAAATGGGATCACTTGCCGACGCACCCTGATATTTCGCATTATGGTGATCCTGAACATAATGAATGGAAACAATTCTTCATTGGGGATGACAGTGAACCTATTCAAGGAAAATGTCCATTTCATCACAAGGACAGTGAATAAATTGATAAGAACAAGCAGCAGTGCTCAAGAAGCAGTGCTGCTTGTTCTTTTTAAAATATAAAAACCACTCCACATATAGATAAGCGGAGCTAGATAAAGATTGTGCCAATCGTCAGAAAATCGACATGATACTGTCCAATTTCTTTTCCTGCCTTACCTTTATCAACGTGACGAGCAAGAACTGTTTTCTCAGTATTTTTCTGAACAGCACCATGAATAAACAAGCAGTAGGATTTATACTCCTTATAAAACAGATTCATAAAAAGTTCCTCCGGATCATACTTATGCTTTACTTTAAAAAATTCTTCCGTTCGTGGATAAGCTTCTCTTAATTGTGAGGAAGAAGGATAACTGTACTAAGGGAGATAATAACTGCCTTGATGGGCGAGCGAGAATAATCCCATACAAACCATATCCGCCAATCACAGACGTAAATAATCTTGGTTTTCCTGTCTACTGACTTGAAGAATAATTCCTTCTGCCGTCAAAAGCCGAAATGACTGAACGGTTTCTATTAGGGCATGATGACGAATATCCCGCCATGAACAATCACACTAAGTGAGCCGCCAACGGTAAATATATTCTGCGATTGTGTGACTTTAAGCGCGAGATGAAAAGGATTGATATACGTTTCATCCCATGTTGCTCCGCTATGGACAGTAATGGTCTTTTGACCTGGATGAAAAGATGGGATTTTGTTACAGGGCTTCATATCAACCATTATCGCTTAAGGATACAGCTTTAGACCTCGTTGGCTGGGCTGCATACCTGCGAAAGACAGTATATCGTCATTTTTTTCCTACCGTTTTGACGAGCTGCTGCAATTCCTGATCCGTCGTTCCTGACGTAATTGATTTTAATGCAACAGGAAGAAGACGGCTTCTCTACGATTGGTGATGAAAGCTTGGTTTGATAAGCAGTGACCGATAAAGCAAAGATCACTAAATAGCCAATCAGAACGAGTATTTTTTTCAAATGAGGAACCTCCTTACCAATTTAGGAAATGGGGACAAAAGGAAAATTAGGCAGGGGTAATATTCGTGCTTTATAATAAAAATAGAATAATGAATGGAGGAGTACACTAAAATGACTACATATAAAACAAGAGATGAAGTAAATACAGCTGAGAAATGGCGTTTAGAAGATATCTATCCTGATCTAAGCAGCTGGGAACAAGACTTCAAACAAATCAGTACGTTAACAAAGAAACTTAGTGAATATGAAGATAATATTCCGTCTGCTCAAGCTTTATTTGATTATTTATCATTAAGCGAGGAGTTAGGCTATACCTATAAAAAAGTGTATGTGTATGCCATGCTTTCTGTTGATTTGGATACACGTTCCTCCTCGAGCCAAGCGTTGTTAGAGCGGGCAGGGCAATTAGGTCGTAAAATCAGCCAGGCTTCATCGTTTTTCATGCCGTTTTTATTAAGTCTTGAAGAATCAACTCTAAAAAGCTATATTGCGGAAGTGGAAGGTCTAAAATATTTTGAAGATGATTTACTGGATTCTTACCGGTTTAAATCCCATGTACTGAACAAAGATCAAGAAGCAATTCTCTCTCAAATCTCTGAAGCATTTGGGGCTCCACAGAAAACATTTGGCATGATTAATAATGCGGATATTAAATTCGGGACAGTAACCAATGATGATGGTGAAGAAATAGAACTTACCCGTGGTATGTACACAAAATTAATCGAAGATCCAGATCGGGCAAAACGAAAGGAAGCCTATCATGCCTACTACAAGCCCTATGTTCAGCTTAAAAATACCATTGCATCGACTTTATCTGCATCGGTTCGAAATAATGTCGCTTTGTCTAAAACAAGAAATTACCCTTCTGCCCTAGAAAAATCATTATTTTCAGACCAAGTTCCGAAAGAAGTCTATGATAACCTTATTGCCGCAACAAAAGAGAATATTGCTCCCATGCATAAGTATATTAAGCTTCGGAAACAACTTTTAGGCGTAGCCGAATTGCGTCAATATGATATGAATGTTCCACTTGTTCAAGATGCTAAAGAAGAGATATCCTATGATCAAGCGTATGAAATCATGCTTGAAGCGTTAAAACCGCTCGGTGAAGAATACGTGGCAACTCTGGCTGAATTTAGAGAAAAACGCTATCTAGATGTACGTGAAACACCAGGTAAGCGTTCAGGTGCTTATAACCTCGGCCTCTATGGGGTACATCCATTTATTCTTTTAAATCACCACGATGACCTGGATAGTCTGTTTACGTTGGCGCATGAGTGCGGACATGGCATGCATTCCTTTTTCAGTTCAAACTACCAGCCGCAAATCAGTGCGGGGTACTCTATTTTTGTAGCGGAGGTTGCATCAACAGTTAATGAAATTTTATTAATTCGGTATTTGCTAAACACAACAACCGACGCCCAAAAGAAAAAACACTTAATTAATCATTTCATTGACAGTTTTAAAGGAACGTTCTTCACGCAAGTCATGTTTGCCGAGTTCGAAAAAATTGTCCATGAAAAGGCGGAGAATGATGAACCGTTAACAGTGGAAGTATTTAATGATGTTTACGCCGGAATCTTTAAGCAATACAATGGGGATGAGATGGTATTTGATGAAGAGGTCAAATACGGCTGGTCCCGGATTCCGCATTTCTATCGGCATTTTTATGTATATAAGTATGCGACAGGCTATGCATCCGCTATAACCATTGCTGACAAAATTCTCTCTGGAGATCAAACAGCATTAACGTCGTACCTGAACTTTTTAAAGAGTGGAAGCTCTGAGTACCCGCTTGACTTACTAAGAAAAGCAGGTGTTGATTTAACTAAGCCGGAAACCATTAAACATGCGATGGGTATTTTCAACGAACTCGTCAATGAATTTTCCGAACTCATGGAAAAGAAGCAGTAAAAATAATGGTATAGTGTAGTAACCAAAAGGCTCAATCCACAGTGATTGAGCCTTGATTTTGTAAAGGAAGAGAAAAATGAACTCAACTGTAGAATATATTAAAGAATGGCAAAAAGCCCTTCAAATTGAAATACAACATGTGAAGAAGTATGGCAGTACTCGTTATCGAGTCAGTAACGGTCACCTGCT
>NZ_JAZVJO010000224.1:0-6436 GCF_059453735.1 Peribacillus sp.
TCCTTCGTTTTATCATCCACATGGTAACTCAAGCTGTCTTCCGTTATGCTGTCAACACAGGCTCCAAACTCCATGGTAATGGTCCCATTACGTACCAATGATTCAAATTCTGGCAGGATCCAAGGCTTAATACTTGGAGAATACTCTAATCCTCTGTATAGAACGGTTACTCTTGCTCCGGACTTAATCAATTCAAGCGCTGCGTCAATACTTGAATTCTTACCGCCGATTACAGCTACATCAGTATCAAAGAAAGGGTGACCCTCTTTAAAATAATGAGACACTTTCGGAAGGTTTTCACCTGGAATGTTCAAGTAATTTGGCTGGCCGTAATAACCGGTAGCGACCACAATGGCTTCAGCTTGATATTCATCTTTTGATGTGATGACATGAAAATTATTTTCACCGAGCTTCTTCACACTTTTCACTTCTTCAAAAGAATTAACCCGTAAATTCTTCCGTTTCACTACCTCTCGGTAATAAGCAAGTGCTTGGCTGCGAACAGGTTTCCTGTTTTCCGTAATAAAAGCCACATCACCTATTTCTAATTTTTCACTCGTACTAAAAAATGTCTGATGTGTTGGATAATGATAAATCGCATCAACTATATTCCCTTTTTCAAGAACTAGTGCTTGCTTACCTATATCATTTACGGCTATCGCAGCTGCGAGTCCACAGGGACCTCCTCCTATAACAATTACACTTTCTTTTTTCATAATATGCGCTCCCTATCACGGTTTCCCGTATTTTTCATGCTGTTAAAGTTAGTATGGGTTCCCGTCTAAAAAAAATCTCCTATCACTTAATGATAGGAGATTTTTTTCACCTATTCAACTAGTAAGACTTGAGTGTTTATACCCAGCCGCGGAACCGCGAGGCCTCAGCCATCTTCCTGACACCGACCATATAGGCTGCGAGACGCATATCTACTCGGCGCGAATGGGCGAGCTCATAGACATTATTAAAAGACTTGACGAGGATTTTCTCTAATTTCTCTTCAACCTCTTCTTCACTCCAATAATACCCTTGATTATTTTGAACCCATTCGAAATAAGAAACAGTCACACCACCGGAAGACGCTAGTACATCAGGAACAAGCAGAATTCCACGTTCTGTAAGTATTTGAGTTGCTTCAATCGTTGTTGGGCCATTTGCTGCTTCTACAACGATTTTCGCCTTGATATTATGGGCATTTTCTTCCGTAATTTGGTTCTCAATTGCAGCTGGAACAAGAATATCACAATCCAGTTCTAATAGTTCTTTGTTCGTTATGGTATTTTTAAACAGCTTCGTTACTGTACCAAAGCTGTCTCGGCGATCAAGGAGATAATCAATATCGAGACCCTTTGGATCATATAAACCGCCGTATGCATCGGAAATACCCACAACAATCGCACCCGCGTCATGCATGAATTTAGCTAAGAAACTACCTGCATTTCCAAATCCTTGAACAACCACACGTGCCCCTTTGACACTAATGCCTTTTTTCTTCGCTGCCTCATTAATACAAATCGTTACACCTTTTGCGGTAGCTGACTCCCTGCCATGAGATCCACCTAGTACAAGAGGTTTACCCGTAATGAAACCAGGAGAATTCGAACTGTCAAGACGGCTATACTCGTCCATCATCCAAGCCATAATTTGTGAATTAGTAAATACATCAGGTGCTGGGATATCTTTAGTTGGTCCAACAATTTGGCTGATAGCACGGACGTACCCTCGGCTTAGCTTTTCCAATTCACGGAATGACATATTGCGAGGATCACAGACGATTCCGCCCTTCCCTCCGCCATATGGCAAGTCAACAATGCCGCATTTAAGACTCATCCAGATTGATAGAGCTTTCACTTCACGTTCTGTTACATTAGGATGAAAACGGATTCCTCCCTTTGTCGGACCTACTGCATCGTTATGCTGAGCACGGTATCCTGTGAAGATCCTTACAGCACCATCATCCATTCTGACTGGAATTTTCACGGTTAACATTCGTAAAGGCTCTTTTAAGAGCTCGTAAACTTCCTCCGGGTATCCAAGTTTGTCTAATGCTTTATGTATTACAGTTTGAGTCGACTTCAGCACATCATTTTTCTCCTGTTGGCTGTCATGGTCAGTACCTTTTTCGGCTACCATCTGTGTACCTCCTAAAAATCATCATTTAATAGGCTATCGGCCAGCTTTCATGACATAGTATACACCTTTGCCGATTATCTGAAAAGCCATAAAAAAATGAAATAGTCAAATTCCTCCAAACAATTGTAACCGTTACCAATTATTTAAGAGTATTTTATTCTCCTATTCATATCTTCCCGATAGCCCTTTCTTCTAAACTGATTTAATTCCTACCTGTATTCATTGAATGTTCAACGTCCCGCTTCCTATTTGCGAAAATATCTGGTTAAGGTGGTGATCGCTTCTTTAGGAATCAAACATTTCCCATATTCATTAATCCTAAACAAGGTGAGTGTAGATGCACGACCATACTCTGCTGCTAAAGAACTAACCGCATCAAAGAGTTCCTCTTGGATATCGTCCAGTAGTAAATAATATTGATCTTCGTATAAATAGAGGGAACTTACAGAAAGCTCCTTTAGGCATAAGCGATAACAAAGCTGTATTACGTCCTCAATATCATGAAAGAAATATAGAATATGCGGACAATCGTCCATTTTGACTTTTAGATTTAAATAGTCCTCTTCGTCCGTCAGCGTATCTTCTTCTTCCTTTGTCACAATGATGACGAGACCTTGAGCCTGAAGTGAAATAATCTCAATGGCTATGGACCCGCTCATATCAAAGTCAAGTTCCTCACAAGCTTCCTCTACCATATCTTGAAAGAGCTTATGGACCTTTAGAGAATTGCCTCTAATCTCTTCTTTAGTTACTCCTCGGTCGAAAAGATCATCAAACGTAAAAAAAATTTTAATTTTATTGTGAGATAATCGCTCAAGCCTCATAAAAAAATGCCCCCCGGGAAAACCTTCTTCATCCATACTATGAAGTCGGCCGCACGGGGTGCATATTTTATCTTTATCTATTCAACCACTTATTCCACTCAGTCGGCTTGTCTCCTACGAACAAATCTTCTTCGTACCCAGCAAATCCTGTTCCTCCCAGACCTATTTTAAGCTGGGGATATTTCTGCTTGATAAGAGGTAACATCTTCATTGTTTTTATATAGCACGCCGGCATTGTACACGATAGAAATAGGTAGCCCGGATTGACAGCATCAAGGACTGTTTCTAAATCACTTTCAGCGATGCTTGCTCCCAAATAAATGGTCCCATAGCCTTTTCTCCTCAAGTAAAGCGTGAATATTAGTAACCCTAATTCATGTTTTTCTTCTGGACCACATACCATTACGGCTTTCGGCATCATGGGATTTGAAGGCTGAGTATGCATAATAAAACTAATTCGCGCCTGTAAAATGGAAGAAGCAAAGTGTTCATGTGCAGTGTTTATCTCACCATTCTCCCACATATCACCAATTTTAACGAGAGACGCGCCTAAAATATCAATAACAGCTATTTCAACTGTAAACATACTGAATACTTGATTGATGATACTATGTGCTTTATCCTCTTCAAAAGCCAAAAGAGCCTTAATCAGTTTTTCAGAATAATCCTTTATCTGATTATCGGTTATAATCGATTCTTCTATAGCTTCTGTGCTTCCCTCACGATCAAGTAAGGCAACTGCTTGACTAATCGTAAAGCCCTGCTTTGTTTTTTCAATCAATCCTTTTAAGATTTGAATCTGTTTATCTGAATATAGACGATGCCCTGATTCATTTCTGTCTGGAGCGATAAATTGATACCGACGCTCCCATGCGCGCAGCGTACCCGACGGAATGCCTAGAATGGTTGATGCTGCTTTAATATTATATTTACCTTCATGCATGCGTACCTAATGCCTCCATCTAAAGGAATAGTCGATTTCTTAAAGTATAGGACATTACATGTAGTCTGTAAAATTCGGATATGTAAACAACCATTAAAAAGTGTGTACCTTGGGATTTTGAGGTCGCTTATCTCCTTTTTTCAAAATCAGCAAATGGGTTTCAGGCTTGGAACCTAACCTAAGCGGCACAGCACTTGTTCCATACCCATTACTCGTCAACAACAGTGTATCACCTTGTTTTTCGATGCCTCCTGCTTTATATGGACCAAACCCAAAAATTCTAATTTGTCCTCCATGAGTATGACCAGCTAAAACCAGCCTAATCGATTGTTCCTCTTTTAAATAGTGGCGTATTTCAGGGTTATGACTGACCAATATGCGAAATACTTGTTCAGCATCCTCCACAGCCATCGTAAGTTTAGCGCGGTTAACACTCATATCATCCACACCCATTAATGAAAGACGATCTCCTTCACTGGACTCAAAACTTACCGCTGTATTATCTAGAATTTTCACGTCATTCTTAAGCAGCATCGCATCTAATGCATGATAATCTCCTTCATAATCATTGTTACCCCAGACAAAGTACACGGGACCAATCTTCTTTAGCTTACTAATATTTACTTCCACTTGTTTAAGGGATATCCCGCCTTCACGAAGATCTCCTCCGATAATCACGATATCTGCTTTTCCAATAATAAAGTTAATGATTCGATCATCAATGGTTCTCCTATGTATATCAGATATAAAAAATATTTTCATTTCACCAAAGGATTCGGGGAAATCAGGGAAATACAAAATTTGTTGTAAAACCCTATTTTGATAAGCCTGCCTCCACATTATGAAAACAAGAATTACCACTGCTCCCAGTACACCCGCTAAACTATAGACTACCATCTTGCGCCAACCTTTCTCTTGTTGCTTTTTATCTGGCTAAATACTACCATTTATCGCCAAAATTGTATAGGCAGATATAACTCTAAAAAAGAGCAAGGAAGCCGCATGCTGCCTGCCCCCTTGCCCTGTTTATTCATCTTCTTGAATATCAAGAATACCGAACCCTGCATCTTCTAATTTTTTAATGAACTTTTGAGTGTTTGATTTTTTTTCAACTTTCATAACAATGCGGCGTACAAGCTTGTCCGTTTCATCGAACGTAACGAGGGAAATGATATGCTCACGGTACTGATGAGCAATCTCAGACAGCCGAGCAATTCGGCCTTCTGTTTCGACCGTCGTGAACGCGATCCGAATCCCTGGTCTCAGCATACCGAAAGCACTTTTGAATTGTTCGACCACATCGCTTCTCGTCACAACCCCAAGAAACTCACCTTTTTCATCAACCACAGCCAAGATTGGGAAATCTTTTAGATCTATAAGTGTTCGTTCAAAGATTTCTTTTCCTGTTAAGAAACTTTCTTGATGTGTAGCAATATCAGCAGCGAGGGTTTCATGTACGTAAGTTTCCCTCGACGATTCTGATTCAAAATAGTGTTTATAAATAAGATACCTAGTAATGATTCCTTTATAACTATTTCCTTTTAAAACAGGAAGGCCGTCCACATCGTGCTTTTTTAACTTTTCTAATGCAGTGTGAATTGTATCATCATGCTGAATAACATGACAATGAAACTTTGGTATCATTATACTTTTTGCAAACATGTCTATCACCCCATTAGTGTAATAACTACCTATTCCATACTTTTACTGAAATACCTTTATTTTTTATTACTTACTTATTTTCATGGTAAAGGTTTATGTCGAATTTTTTCTTCATCATTTCGAACACTTTGTGACGGCTTTTCCAACTTTCTTCCTGCTCCCACAATATATTGCTTTTACTAATAATTTCAGTTCGAAGTCCCTGATATTCTTTTTCTGCTTTATCCATTTTCTTTTTCATTAAAACCATATATCCATTTGCGCCCAATGCCAGTCCTAACAAAATAAAGTGGCCGAATCCTTCCACAAAAACTGTAAACATTTTTGCGAATGAATAAGAATATGGAACAGCAATATAAAAGTAAACATCAAAAAGAAGCATAAGTGTAGCCGCCAATGCAGCCCAAACCCATTGTAAATATTTTTTCTCTAATGCCTCAAATTTTCTTTTTCTCATTACAACATTATGCAGCATCTGTTTCGTCGTCTGATCTGTCAAATCATCTAATAAAATAATTGCCGATTCCATCGTATGTCCCTCCGCTCACTTGTTATAAGGAAGACTTAGATTCTCACTCCTATACCTATGTATGTCCACTTTGACTTTATGCTTTATTACAAAAAAAACCCGTAAATAGCGAGGAATCGCATTCACAGGTTTTCGTTATTCTTTTACTGGGACTTTTAACTTCTGCCCTATCTGAACTTCATCGCTGTCAAGTTTATTCCACTCACGGATGATATCCATCCCTTCCCTGGAATGATAATAGGTGATGGCAAGGGTAAACAAGGTATCTCCAGGTACCACCACATGATACCTTTGGTTAATCCCATCCGTCTCGTCTGCCACAGTTTTTTGTTCTTCAGTTTGTTCGTC
>NZ_JAZVJO010000225.1:0-3056 GCF_059453735.1 Peribacillus sp.
AATCATCGGTGGTGCGTTGGGGTTCGTAGACCCTTATGCAGAGGAAGATTTTTTCTTTGTTTCAGAGTTATTTGTGGTACCGGAGTGGAAAAGAAAAGGCGTAGGAAGATATTTGCTGAATCATTTGGAGAAGCATTTGCAGGAAAAAGGAATCCACACCATACAACTGGTATCTATTCCGGATAATGTTCCTTTTTATGAAAAAGCAGGATTTAAACAAGAGGGGATTATTAGACAATCGATTTATTTAAACAATCACTTTTCAGATGAGATTATAATGGGGATGTTACAAAAAGAATATTTTGACCTTATTCAAAAATAGACAAGGCTTTTATCATTAAACGTATGACAAAATGGTCAAGGAGTTGAACTTCCTTGACCATTTTACTTTTTTTATCTGTATTTTACTTTTTCGTTAAAAATGAATAACTTAATCTTTTTCCCTTACTCTTTGTGTGTCTCTTATGTTCTTTTGAACCGTTATAGCTGCAAATAAACTTAGAACGAATGCCATACCATAAAATCCTTTTTCGCTTAAAATAATACTTCCTGCATTGTATAAACCGATGGCCATTAATGCAATAGATACAATAAGTGCGAACCAACTAATACCATAATAAATATTAGTAACTGGCAGTCCTTCATCTTTATCCCTAACTGCTTTTTGTAAAGATATTGCGGAATAGAGTCCGAATACTAACACTGCAAAGTAATAGCCTTTTTCGTTCAATTGCATATTTGCGTTAAATAAACCTATAAGATAAGATGCAACACCTACTAATAGCGCTGCCCAAGAAGCACCCTTGAAGGCTGCAGTCGGTTCCCCCTCTCTCCTTTCTTCTTTTACTTTTAAATCATTTCGTTTTTCTTTTTCTAACGAAACTTCATTATCAATGGACATTTAATGTTTTGCCCCCTTTCCTTAAAATTAATAAAAATGGAGCACCAGAGACAGTGTAGTACCCCTTCTTTTATACTATTATATAGAAATAAATGACAAATAATAGATTAATAATTATTAATTTCCATTTTAATTTTCTAAACATAAATGAACAGAGGTCGAATCAACCTAAGAAAATGCCGAATGTTTACCATTTTGGGCCGAATGAATGACAGAATGGGCCGAATAAACAGCAAAAATGGCCGAATCAGCTGCTGAATAGTTGAATCATAGCCCCCTAATGAAGGATCATACTGCGTTTTCAAGCTATAATAGTCAAGTCCTTACAACCCAATTCAGTAACTAAAAAAAGACTGTAGACAAACTCCATTATCACCCGAGTTTGTCTACAGTCTGAAAGCTTTATCTGATAGATTTCAAGTAGTCTTGCGCATGCTGCTGGAACTCAGCATATTTAGTGATTTCATTTGTGTAAAGTTGTTTCTTGATTACATGATAACTGCTGTCTTTCTTGATGTCGACAGATGCCTGATAGATATAGCTGCCATTTCCAATGAGATCGATCCACGTTTTTGATTGATCATTATGAACAACACATTGTACTTTTCCTCCATTATTGTAAACGGAGATCGGTGTTTCAGGTTGATTAAGACCGAGCTCACAGGTTACAAGACTTGAGGCGGACATTGCGGTACCGCAGGCATTGGTAAAGCCTACACCTCGTTCGTAGGTCCGTACAAATATTTCGCCATCTTTCAGCTGTTTAACAAAACTCATGTTGACACCATCTGGGAATAAATCATTTGGGCCGTTTACCTGTGAGGCCAGTTCCTCCTGCAGGTTAGAGTCTATTTCACTCCAGCCAACAAGTGCGATCGCATGTGGATTAGGCACTGCTAATGCGGTGAACGCTATCGTCTCTGACAACGTTGGAAGTGTTTCATTCTGCAATGTATCTTTATCAATAGCCAGCGGGAGATCTGACGCTTTAAAGCTAATTGGTGAAATTTCCACACTGAACGTCGGTATTCCATCGTAGATATCGACTGTCTTTGCTGCCGCTAGGTTCGCTTTCATTGTTTCAATAACCATTTGCTCTAGGTTTAATTTCTCATAAACAAATCTAGCTACACAGCGAAGTCCGTTACCGCACATGGAGGCTTCTGTGCCGTCTGAATTGAACACTCTCATTCTGGCATCAGCTGCATCACTTTTCATGACAAACAGGATCCCATCTGCTCCAAGTTCTCCATCACGTCTGCATAGTGATAGGGCAAGTTCGCTCCTTTCTGTTTCTGAGAAAGAAAGATCAGTTGTTAATTCATCAATTAATAGAAAATCATTGCTCGAACCATGGCATTTGAGAATGTCGAGTAACATCGCTGCACTTCCTTTACGAATAATATAAACAATTGTGATAATATATTGGTATCATAGCATTTCAGAAAAGGAAGTGCCACCAATTGAAAGTGAAATCTGTCTTCAAAAAGTATACTTGCTGGTTTGAGTTTTTTATTAATCCTGATGAACTTTTTCCTGAAATAATCCCTGGGACTAAAAGTGTGAACGTTCGTGCAGCCATTTTATCCGAGCAGCAAGTTGTGTTATGGTCAGGTGTTGTGTCTGTTAAAGTTAATGAATTTGGTATCTTCCCAAATCCAAAACAAGCACGTGAGCTCCCTGTACCAGATACGATTAAGAAAATGTTTCTACTCGAACTCAGACGCTATATTAAACCACAAAAGGCGTTTTTATAAAGAAAGGAGCATTCAACAGTACTCTGCTGAATGCTCCTTTTTCTATTTACGAGATAAAACTAAAAGAAAGATAGGCCAAGAAGAGTAGTCCAATTACATACATCGGGACACTAACCTGTTTTCCTTTACCGAGTACTATTTGTATAAATGGATAGAGAATAAACCCAAAAGCCATTCCGTCTGCAATGCTGTATGTCAACGGAATCATCGCGATTGTCATCAATGCTGGAATGCTCTCTGAAAGATCAGTAAAATTCAAGTTTCGGAGATTCCCGAGCATTAAAAGACCGATCATAATAAGAATGGGCGCAATGGCACTGTCAGGAATAATCTGAATGATTGGAAGCAAGAAAATGGAGAGTGCGAATAACACCCCAGTTACTACAGCCGTTAAGCCT
>NZ_JAZVJO010000226.1:0-2676 GCF_059453735.1 Peribacillus sp.
TTTTCAGCCAATACAAAAAATATGAAGGTACTTGGGTTAGCAATCGGAAACGCACTGGTCGCGTTATCAGGAGCACTTGTCGCTCAATACAATGGCTTTAGTGATATAGGAATGGGAATTGGCATTATTGTGATTGGACTCGCCTCCGTTATTATTGGTGAAGCTCTGTTCGGTTCAAGTACGATTAGCCGGGCAACGCTAGCCGTTATAGGGGGAGCAGTCGTCTACCGTCTTGTAGTGACACTAGCTCTGCAGGTTAAATTTCTTCAAACGGGTGATGTTAAACTAATTACAGCAATCATCGTTATCCTGGCTCTTATTGTGCCGCAGTTCCGTGCCCATCGGAAAGAAAAAGGACGTAAGAGCAAAAGATTAAAAGAATTACAATTGATTCATTTAAATACCTCTGAAAGGGAGAGTGAAGCGGATGCTTCGATTAAACCAACTTTATAAGGTATTTAATGAAGGAACCCCTGATGAGAAACTGGCTTTGCAAAATCTTCAGCTTGAATTAAAAAAGGGAGAGTTTTTAACGGTCATCGGCAGCAATGGGGCCGGGAAATCGACATTGATGAACATGGTTGCCGGCAAGTTACTTCCTGATGCTGGTGAAGTACAAATTGATGGGCAGAATGTGTCACAAGTACCTGAACATGTTCGGTCAAGAATGATTGGGCGGGTATTCCAAGATCCAATGGCGGGTACAGCCCCTAATATGACAATAGAAGAAAATTTAGCAATTGCTTTCGGCAGGAACAATACTCGTGGTTTTGGTTTTGGGGTAACGAAAAAGAGAAAAGGATTCTTCAAAGAAAGGCTTGAATCCCTGCACCTCGGACTTGAAGACCGAATGAACGCAAAGGTAGGGATGCTGTCAGGAGGGGAGCGGCAGGCATTATCCCTGTTAATGGCCACGTTTACTGAACCTAAGATTCTGCTGCTTGATGAACATACAGCAGCACTTGATCCCTCCAGAGCGGAGCTGATCACCCAGTTAACGAAGAAAATCGTTGGACAATACCAGCTTACGACTTTGATGGTCACTCATAATATGCAGCAGGCTCTCGATCTTGGAGATTCCTTAATTATGATGGACAAAGGGGAAATTATATTTGAAGCAGGCGGGGTCAATAAAAAACAGCTGACTGTCGATAAGATTCTTCAGGAATTTCAACGCATTAAAGGTGAAAAAATGAATAATGATCGTGCTGTTCTCATTTAAAATCCCTCAACATGAGGGATTTTTTTGTTCCTTCTTATTAAAGCCAAACAGTGATTGGAAAAATCGCCCTTTCTTATTTTTAGCTGGTTTTCCATTGAAAGCGGTCAGGCTGTCACTTTTTCTGTTTTCAATTTCACCGTTTTCAAGCTTTTGGATCCGTTTTTCAAGCTGTTTAATTAAGTCTTGCAGTTCTTCCATATCACTTCGGTGCTGGAGAAGTTGATAAGACACAACACTGTCGGCCTTTTCATCAAGCTTACGTTCTATTTCAGTGACGACAGCTTGAATTTCTTCAGAACGCTGTGCTGGAAAGATACCCTTCCTCACTTTTTTTTCACGTTGTTCCTGGGAGGCACTGCTATTATACAATTCCTTCTTCATTTGCCGAAGGGCTTCAAGGTTAGCTTCTGAAAAGACGTAATGTCCATGCTGATTTCGTTCAACTTGTATATTCCCCCCGCTTACCCATCGTTGGACGGTACTCTGCGAAATACCGAGCTCCTTTGCCACTGTACTTGTATTCATCTTAGTCCCCTCCTTAGGAACAAGGATTCTTCGTTTTCTTTTAATGTCCTTCTTAGGTGACAAAACTAGTTTCATTTCTACAAATTAAGTGGTTTTCCTCTGTTAAATGGAAACTTATAGGATAAAAAGTAAAATTGGGATAATACTAAAGAGGTAAAACGTTAATCAAAAGCAAGGAGGAATGGAATTTGTATTTTTATAAAGAAGACTTAATCAATATGATTGTTCCTGACAAACCTGATCCTGGAGCGGCTAAGGTGCTCCAAGAAACCTTGGGCGGTCAATTTGGGGAAATGCGGACGATGATGCAGTACTCCTTTCAAAGTGCGAACTTTCGTGGGAATAAGAAACAATATCGTGACCTAATCCGTGGTGTATTTCTTGAAGAAATCAGCCATGTAGAGTTGGTTCAAACAACCATTAATCAGCTTTTAAATGAGTCTGGGGAGGATGCTGTAGGGAATGGAGGAACCAATGGAGCCCCTCTTGAAGTAGCAACGAAGAGTGCCAATCCACATCACTACATTATGGCTGCTCAGAGTTCCCTGCCTGTGGACGCTGGAGGAAATCCGTGGAATGGATCGTGGGTGTACAGTCACGGAAACCTAGCGGCTGATTTACTCAATAATGTGGTTCTGGAATCAACTGGTGTCCTGCAGAAATCGAGAATCTATGAGATGAGTTCGAACAAAACCTTCCGTGAGACATTAGCTTTTTTAATGGTTCGAGATAATGCCCATCAAAATGCGTTCGCGAAAGCGCTGGAAACATTAGGCGTTGAATGGGGAAAACTATTCCCTATTCCTAATTATGATTTAAATAAATACCCTGAATGCCGTAAGTATGTGGATCTCGGGTATCATAATGCACAGTTTAATTTCCGATTAGATGATACGATGATAGGCCAGGTTTTCCAAGGGGTAACTCCT
>NZ_JAZVJO010000227.1:0-12977 GCF_059453735.1 Peribacillus sp.
CGCAGATATGACCAGCCTCTTTTGTACCATTGCTGGCCTTAATGTTGGAACAGATCGTATGTTAGGTACGAATAACGCGATATGCAATAACGCATTATTGAGAAAGTTAGCTGAGTATACTTCTGATGAAGAAGCGGTTTATGTTTATGCTGATTTTAACTATTTTTATCTAACGTCTGATGATAAAAAATCATATAGAATCCCTTACTATAATGCTCCTAAAAAAATAACATTAGATCTTAATGAAATAGTCAAAGTTCAATTACCGATTCAGCCATTTTTACGTTTTGGTTTCATGGATGAAAACGGAGAAGAAATAACCAATATGAAAAAAACAAAAGGATTAAACAAGAATACATATGTACTTATTGACGACCCTTATCAATGGGATGAGCCTGATCTGGAAGAAACTTTTTTCACTGATTTTGAAAAGGCTTTAGATGTTTTTCTTGCTTATCAAAAACAAAAGACCGAATCATTTAACTTCTCTGTCTCAAAGCAAATGGAGAAGATATTAGAGCAGAAGGGAGTCACAAAGAAAGAGTTTGCTGAAGCAATTGGGCTTAAATATAAAACAGCATTAAGTAAGTTTAATATGGATACTTTTTCGGCATCTGAACTTTTATTGTTCGGTAAGATTTATGATATAGATTTGAATCAATTGAGGGACGATATCCCATACAGATATGTGATTAACGAAGAAATACTTGATCACATTATTAATTGTATCGAGAGGGGCTATATCGTCGGTGCAAATCCTTTTTGGAAACTTGAATTTATTGGTTCTGATGCACTTTCTCACGGAGAAGCTATAGAAATTATATACAATTTAAAGCAAGGAATTACGGAAGGCACACTCACAGATCGCTTTCCTCGAAAATGGAAATTAAAATATTGGGAAAACTACGAAACACCTAAAGAGCCAAAATTTAATTTCTTTGGAATGGATGCTGGTAATTTTATACACCACCCAAAAGGTCTTAAAGACGCTACATGCCTTGTTGATACGGGTTATGCGATTGAAGAAACTGATAAAGAAAAACCCGAAGAGGATGAGGAAGTTGCTTGCGACCTATTTGGCTCCTTCAATTAATAAGACTAATAGTATGTGTACTGCTAGAAGCTACTGGATTACCAGTAGCTTTTCTTTTTATTCCTTCCTTTTCATGATGGACATACTTACTCGTTTAGGGTTAGATTGTCAACAGAATACAGATTTAAGGTGGTGCTAAGCAATGTACACGCAACTTGGAACAATCGCAAACCACGATACCATATCGGATGCGATTATTTTTATGGGTGCTGGTTTCGTTCCTGTATCAGATGAAATGTACGGGGATAGTAAAATCAGTTACTCATTCGCAAAACCCACTGAACGGGTAGCGTTAATTCCAAAATATCTAAATAATGATAACTATTTATTTATAAGCTTGGATAAGGAAAGAAAGCTTCATATAGGTGCTTATGTCAAAGGAGCAGCTAAAGTTTACGGTGAGGTCATTGTAGGCGAACTAACGAACAAAACTGAATTGGTTACTTTATCAAACGGTTCAAAATTTACTGTTTCGTTAAATAATCAAGTAATCTTTAAATTCGAATCTCCTTTATTCACAAATGGCTCAGTCCGGATCTTTGGAGAAAAAGGAGAATACTTTTATTCTGCCAGTATAGAAGAACCTCAATCTGCTGAATGGGTTAGAGGTGGGGGAGAAGTCAAAAGAGAAATTCTAGAAGATAAGGAATGTATGAAACTCACAGGCTCGGAATCTCAAAAAACAACATACTCTCAACCTATTAATATAGCAGCAGGTATGCATAGCCTTTCCTATTTTGCGAAAGGAATAGGAGAATGGGTTCTAATAGACTCCAGTAATAAAAGAGTCGTAAACGGTGAGATTAATAGCCCTGAAGCTGGAAGGAAAGCAGAACAAATAGAATTAGCCAGTGCCTTTACCGGGAAACTTACTTTCGAAACAAATAATGAATTAATCATTGGCGAAACTCAATTAGAAAAACGACAATTCGCTTCACCCTATATTGAAAGCTATGGAGCAAGCGGGGCCATTGCAGGTACATCAAAATTGATTTACCCATTAAAAGAGAAAGTTTCCCCAGGGGCAGGGAGCCTGTTTGTGAAAATAACCGCTCCTGAAAACTTCATTGATGAATCAGTAATAGGGCGACAAACAATCATGAGAACGAACGACAATCAGTTACGATTGGATTATGGCAATGATGCCATTACATTTACCCTTAAAGGAGAATCCATTTCTGTACCTGCAGTGTTAAGCGAACAAGGGACACTGGATATCTTACTGACATGGAATCAGAACCTTATGAACCTGTATGTGAATGAAGAGCATGCCAGCGGAGAGGACGGAAGCCTATTGGCTAACACAGCAGACCGTCTGATATTTGCGGAAGAGAACTCCATTATTGCTCCCATCATATTGGAAGAGTGGGCGCTGTTTAATAAGGAGATTAGCCAGATGAGCGATTTAGAAAAAGAATTACCAATGGCTGTCACTCAATCCTTATTTGAAGGTGGAATAACAGGTAAGAATGTAACGTGGTCTGAAATCCCTGTAGCTCCCATTGATCATTCTCCTATCCTGGTCCAAAAGGAAAACGGAGATACATTACGAAAAGTATCTTTCTTTGATCCCGAAACGGGAGAATACAAAACACATAACACAGAGCCATTTTTATATGATGGCAGAAGTGATTTTGTGGAAGTGGCTTATAACCATTTAAATGAAAAATTTCGAAACATCTCCATTGAAACAGAAGAGGGGGAGAAGATAGGTGAACCTTATTTAATAGAAGGAAAGCGGATTTATTTCTCTTTATCTGATTATGTAAAACGAACATTAAGGGGCAAATATTTATATGCGACCTATCAGGTGGATAATAGCTATAGCGTTGATTACAACATAAAAGCGGTAGATGGATATCGAATCGATTTTTCTAAACATGAAGGTGGGAAGCGGATTGTGTATCAGGAAGGCAATCGCTTTGGTGAAATGAAAAAGCTGGCGACTATGGTTGATTTAAACCCTATTCAGAATCAAAATCATGAAGGATTCATGTACATTACCAATACCACTAATAAAACAGACAGTTTCCGCATTACGGCCACACCGGACCGTTTACCTGCAGACGGTTCAAGTTTCTCCACATTAGTCATTGAACCCCTCGACTACCAAGGCAATTTCCTTTCTCATTCCAATTTAGAGGTAACAGCTGATAAAGGATTCATTTCCCGACATGTTTCAAAAGATGCGGTGGAAGCCCAGAAGAGATCCGGACAATATCTGTATAAATATCATGCTCCTTATCTTCAAGCAGAAGTAGATGGAGAGTTAATTGAGGATTATATCTGGATTACCGATTTAGACAATGGCATTGGGATTGGATATAAAATCCTGCTACGACCTATTACGGGAACAGTTATGAGTCAACTTAGTGATTCAGAAAAGCTAAAGTTAGAACAAAAAATGACTATCATCAATTATCTTCTCATGTATGAAGGTGTTGAGCTGCATGAAGATGAAATGCTTGTCTCTATTCTGGATTTAAATAAGGATGGGCGTATTTCTATTGATGAAGTGAGCGTATTGGAAACAAATGAGATCGACAATGAATTATTAGTCATCTTGAACAAGTTAAGTGATTGGGAGGCTTTAAATTAATGGAACTCAAACCTCATAAAGATATGGTGCGTAAAGCAGAGAGAAACATGGGGTACGCCATTCGTGTAGGACGACAAGTGCCAACCAATAGCGCAAACCTGGCTTACGTATCATCAAAAGCCGTTTCTCCAGAAGAAAATATCTTATTGGAAGACGTTTCTTATCAAATTGAAGAGAATGGTCTTTCCGATTATACAGAAAAAGAATATATCGTTTATCCCAATAAGGACTATCAGTTAGAAACGAATGCAGGTCAAATAAAATTTCCTACAGATGCCATTTCTATCACTGATGAATTTACGATTAAAAAGAATCGTCAGGACACGCCAAAACCTGTTTTTTATCGAATGGAGCTAGCTGGACGCTTTGATATTCGTTCCTCACAAGTCCTTCCATACGAAGGTGGTTTTTCAAGCCAGCTAGAACAGGAAGCTATCTCTTTTGAAGCTGTTCAGCCGGATAAAAGGGAAGAGCTAACCTATATCGGTAATGCGATACGGATTGAAGCAAATGGTGGAGTTATTAAGCCGGAAGACGCTTATAAGATCACCCTCATTCGTGAAGAAGGATTTATCTACCGTATTGCAGTTATGACAAATTTCCGCAACCAAGATGGAATCACCTATAAAGTTGCTTATCCGAATTATGCTCCTGAAAAGGGGATATCTGAATTAAAAGAAGAAGTCTTGAAGGCTTATCCATTCTTTAGCGAAGTAACGAATGCTCAATTTGAACAAGCAGTAAAAGATATGGAAAACGAACCGGATGTATATAAACATCTTAAAATATACACGGCTATGCAAGACGGGAATCAATATTCCTTTAAGGCAACCTCGGATTTGTTGATTGCTAATTATGAGACTCGTACCCCTCAGTTTGCCAAGCATAGGGTAGAGGCAAAACTACGGACTAAGCTAAGTGAAACGAATCCCGGTCAATTAAATATCGGTTTTTATTTTGTTCATGAAATAGTGGCAGTAGAAAACTTAACCTCCATAGGGAAAGCAATCAATGAGCATAAAATGTTACCGTCTTATTTAGAGCTCATCAATCCGCATCCGATAGAGGACGGACTATTAAAAACAGATATTACTTACTGGTCCATTGATTTAAATATGCCGAATCATCATTATGAAGATTTTGATGTGATCGTGATAACTGGATACGGAAAAGTAAATCTATCCATGTATAAAGAGAAGTTGGAAAGCTACTTGCAGAATGGCGGTTGCATTATCGTCGATAACGCGGGGAGCGGCACAAGCGTACTTGATTTTACTACTTCTTATGGAAACACATTCATTTCTGATATTCAATTTTCTGTAAGCAGTACTGAATTTGGAGTGAGAGAGATAAAGGGAGCGGACGCATATAGCAACCGATTATTCCCGATAAACGATCCCGCTTCATTAGGATATGACCAGGTATCGCCAGCTATCGTATTTGGACGTAACGAATCGGCAGGAAATTGGACAGAGATTATCAAGCATGTAAATGGCGGCCCATCCGTCATGAAAAAAGAAGTGAATGAAAGAGGGACATTGATTATTTCCAATGCTGGATTATTACGTTCCTTCTATCATAATGCTGATCAAAGTGTGAAATTCCTTCTGAACTTGCTAATGACTCATGCAGAAGAACAGTGGGTGTTCACGCCTTGGAGAAATGAATTCATTTATCACCGGGATAACCTGTTCCAACAGGAATATAAAGTGAACAATTCTGATGTTTATATCAATGACCGGAATGATTACAATGCCAATCAAATTGTGGCCAAGAAGATATTGCATTCAAACATGAAAGATTATGTGAAGGTTTATAGCAAACCATCCTTCTATAATGCAGTAGGAACGTATCACCATAATGTACAGGGCGATAAAGAACTGACTATTGGAAATTCTAACTTTGAATCTGGTTCATTGGATTCAACCGGTATGCCTATTACTAAATGGACTGATACGAAAGCTGATGCCATTCCTTCATGGAGTACAAAAAAATTAGCAGGAAGCACAGTCGCTTTTTCACATGAATCTACCGTTTCTCTTTTTGGAGTAAGACAAATATCCGTTGATTGTACAAATACAAGCATAGGAACTCATTCTTACTGGGAAAGCGAAGACATTTATCTATCTGTAGATGATTATAAAATTAGAGCATGGCTATCTGTAAAAGGAGTGGCCGGTATTACAACCGGGGGAGCGAAAGTAGGGATCTACACGCTGACCGGAGAAAAGATTGCTGCTTCAACAGATATATCAGGAACAAAAGATAAGGTTCAGGTGGAAACTACATTCCATATCGACAAGCCACAAATGGTAAAAATCAGATTAGGTTTTGTGGATGGAAATGGCTATGGAAAAGCATCTTTCGATAATATTTCCCTGGAAACAATTGGAGCGGTACGAGGAGTGCCGAGTAATGAAGGTGAAAAACAAATATACTTGTTTAGCATTAAACCAAATGGTTCATCTATTGATATTGAAGCGGAAGGTTTTGAAAGTGCCAATATCACCATCGCCAATCCAGATGTTCCTTACAGCTTTACCATCACACCATTCATTCATCTTTGGACTTCTTTAGGAGTGGATAGTGCCACTGGCTTAGAGATGGGCGTATTTGCTCGTGAGACAGGAGCGCCGATTTCGTACAGAGGAACCGTTAAGAAGAATGAAGGGCTAGTGAGTCTTGGGCATCTTCATACGTTATTACCGGGGATTCCAAGTGGCCGTGACTGGTACGACCAAAATAAAGTCTTTTTCAAAATAGAGCTTGGAGATGAAACACAAGCAGAAAACACATTGCTGAATCTGAAATTATTTGACCGTAAAACAGGTGAAGAATGGTATTACAGCGATGAACTAGTGATTGGCTATAAAGACATTTTCGGAGCAACCATTGACCCTAGCTTTGTCTTACACATCCAAACAGACTACGAAACAGTACGGGCCTCTAAACGGAATTTTGGTTTGAAAGTTATGGATGATCGTCGAATTTATACGGAAATCCCACAAACGAAAGATCCGAAAGAAAACTGGTATTTGAGAATCCATAATGGTTCATTCACCAAAGGAGAACTCAGCTACAAAGAATGGCTTGAATTGTTCAGTCATGCAGATAAAGATACCATTGAACAATATAAAAACCGAGTCATGAAACAAGAAGCCTATGAGGTAAGGGAATACCGCTCCCAAATCTTCAATCCTTCAATCGGTATCATGACAGTTGAAAATGAACTTGAATACCTAAACCCTAGTACAGTGAAAGCCCCTCACAGCAACCTTCAATTAATGGAAGGAGCGGTTAAGAGAGAGCAGCTACGTGCAGAAGGTTATTCCGCTTCTACCGGAACAACATTTAAATCAGCTAACCCAAATTGGCTTCGTAATGATAAAGTTCATATCTATTTAGACGAATTAAATAACGGTAATGCTAGGGAAATATTTGAGGAATACCCATTTGAAATTGATTTTGAACGAGGACTTATTTTCTTCCCAGGTAAGAATATTCTAGGTAAAGTATATGCCGATTATGACTATCGCAATTACCATGTGTACAAACGATTGTACAAGAATACGAAAATGGTGAACGATCTTCTGGATAATAAACGCCATGATACAAAAACAAATGAGACCATTCTATATGGTTCAAAAGAGAATTGGTTAACTCAACCCGTTCCTGTATTGAAAACAACAAGAGGAAGGGCTACGTCTGATAATATTATCCCCTCCACTAATTATCGAATTGATTATGAAAAAGGTGCTGTTATCTTTAAATATGATCCGGTTACAGGGATCTATGCAGATTATGGCTATTACGACAATCAAGAGCTGTCTGTAAAAGATGTTGATATCCAAAATGGATTATTCCTATTGGATGGAAAGGTAAGCTTTAAAGATGAATTGTATGCCAAGTATTCCTACTATGAAGACTTCTATGAGTATAAGGGCTATTACAATGAAGAACAGCGAACATTCTTCCATTTAGACTTAAACCCTTCTGTTGGCCATTACTCCACACTTCCAATGATCACTTATATGTCCGGCAATAAAAAAGCGGAATACAAGTTGGTTCCTTCATCACAACTTCTCAATAAAATCATTTATGTTTACCTGGTGCCGAAAAGCCAGGGTGGTTATTCCGTCCGACATTGCTTTAGCTTTGAAGAATGGAGAAACATCCAATCCTCTAATCCAATGGCTCTTTTAATTGCAAAAGTCCAAATCCGGGAACATACCCGTGTTGAAGATACAGTCGTTATGGATGCCAGAAGCCGAGGCGGTGGAATAGTAGAAGGATTGTCTGTTAAGGAAATTGATAAACGGGTACAAGGAAAACAACGCTATTGGGATATATCCAATTGGAATGGTAAAGCATTCTACCGTAATGGCGTGTTAATTATTACCTTACCTAAAACAATCATCAAGGAATACGGTGGTACGTTATCAGAGGAATATGTAAGAGAATCCATTGATAAGCATGTTGCTTTTGGTACGTATTACATTCTTGAATGGAAATAAAAGCACACAAATAGCCGGAGGGCAGCTTATTTCTCTCCGGCTAACATGCTTTAAAGGAATGAACCAAGTAATAATAGTAGGAGGAAAAAATGGAAACAAGAACCGAAAGACGGAAGCATATCCCGGTAAAAATCATTGTGATTTATTCCATCCTTTTTCTTTTTTCGATAACTTTTTTATGGCTATTTATGAATGGATCTCCATCCAATGTATCAGAAGAAACATTCATAGTTATAGATATAGGACATACCGATGAAGGAAATAAAATGGCAGTCATTCGCCGCCACGGGGAATTAATATCTATTCCTACAGAAGGAATAGGGAAAGTTTCAAAGGGAGATACCTTAATTGCTAAAGTAAAAGGAAAAGAGTTTTTAAGTATTAAAAAGAAAGAATAGTTTTGTTTACAAAGAAAAAGCAGGACAGCTAAAGCCATCCTGCTTTACACCAAAGGAAAGCCTTTGGCAGTAGCATAAACATTATATCATACATTGTCGAAAAAGGAAGTGATAACGTGAATACTCCATTAGGACTCTTTCAGTATTACGACAAGGAAACAGATACCACGCATTTGCAATGGAGCTATGCAGATGAAGACGATCTCACTCACTTTGAGATTGAGGTCTATGATGAAAACCTACGTAAATGGGTGAAACATGATGGGCGCAATGGCATTGTAGAAAAGATACCAAAGCGTGGAAGTAACTATTAACTCAACTAGCCAACATGGAAATGTATAGAGGAAGTGGTTATAAATGAATCATAAAAGAAAGCAGGTGAGTGCATGGATTTTAAAAAAATATTTCCTTTACCCTTAACTAAATTCATCCGCAAACGGAACGCTGCCTATGACGGAGATCCTGATGGGGACTTCGTACTGGCAGATGATGTGAATGAAATCCAGGAATCCATCGAGAGACTGGAATTAGTAATTGGAATAGAGGGGCTTAAAAATACCATATCTGTCTCCCTAGAAAATAAGGCAGATAAGAATAGTGTAAGTGAATTTGGAAGCCCGTTTTTCATTCACTACAGCGGTTCATCCATCAACACGTACAGCACAATTGAAGAACGAATCAATGCCTTCACGTATATCCCACGCGTTATCCTTCAAAAAGAAGTTTCCACTCAATATGATTTTTTCATAGAAGAAATAAAGAAAAGCGGTACCGACACATATGGAATACTTTCATGTGAAACTGGTGATTTAGCTTATTTCGAAAATGAAATTAAATGGTTTAAGAGTAAAGGCTTTACTGGTATTTTGCTAAAGAACTTCGATTTTACTTACCTCACACGAACCAAGCAAAATTCACTTCTTAAAGCAATCCAAAAACAAGGCTTAACGGCCATCGTTACGGGAGATATGGAAACAACCCTTTTCAATAAGCCACATGCGAATAACCCCAAGCAAGAACAACTCTTAACAACCCCCACTGATTTCTTCCTTGCACAAGATATCTTCATTAAAAATGGAATTAAAAAATCCCCAACTGAAATATCTACCGCTATCTTCAATTTGAATAAAGCTCAAAAAGAAAGAGACATTCAGATTCTAGTAGAAGATACAACGGATCAATTCACTGGAAATGAGGCGCTATTTCTTCATGGGAAAATGCTGGCCACTCTATTTAATTTAGACGGATACTCATTGGTTCCAAAAAGCCGTTATTCGTTAAATGAGAAGGTAGATAGATATCTGCATGGAATGGAGCTCGGGCAATGGAAAACCGACGTACCTGTTTATTATGAGGATGACAAACGGATTCTCCGTTCCTTCTCCAAAGGGAAAATCGTTTTTGATAAAAAGACCAATCAGGTAAAAGTAGAAGGAGTAGGGTTATCACCGAACATCTACACCTGGCAGGATAAACAAATCCCTGGTACCGCTGTTAGTTTGGAAACCGCTGATTATAATGGTTCTGTCGTTAAAAACATAGTAGACGGGATCAATGAAAATGAGCACACCATCCATTTCTCCAAAATAGAGGGGATGAATGATTCGGGAATGACGCCTGACTTGATCAAAGACAATGTAATTCAGGCAATCAACAACTCTCCTGCAGCCATTGAAAAGAACCCGCCTGACGGATTCGATAAGACCGCTGGCAATAAATATATCCATGGAGCTCTTATAGACTACCTGGATGCAAGCGCCATAAAATCAGGTGATTTAAGTGTTGATAGTTTAAAGACTAATATAGTCGAAGCCGTCAATGCCTATATCGGCCATGCTGTCATAGATTCCGCTCAGATTGGGGAGCTTCAAGCAAACCATATCCAAGCTAATGTTGTAGATGCGATTAACATTTATACACAAGGAATGGTTGCGGACAGTGCCTTTATTAATTCCGCTGTAATCTCTGATTTAACGGCAGACCATATGAAAGGGCAAATCATAGAAGCTATTAATCTGTATGCCGGAAGTGCAAAAATAGACGGGGCTTATATCGGCCAGCTTTATTCCGACCACATTGAAGCGTCTGTCATTGATGCGATCAATGCCAATATAGATAAGGCTAAAATTAATTCTGCTGTCATTGGTGAGCTACAAGTTGAACATATGAAAGGCAAAATCATAGATGCTATTAATCTTTATGCAGGGGAAGCCCAAATCGAAGCTGCCAAAATAGGAGAATTGAAAGCAGAGAATATATCTGCAGGGATCATTGAAGCCTTATCCATTTCGGCTTCACAAGCTGAATTTGATAGTCTCAAAGCAAAAATGATTGATGTTATTAATGCTAGTATCGAGCATGCCTATATAGACGGAGCTATTATTGGAACCGGAACAATAGATAATGCTCAATTAGCAGATGGTAGCATTACAGATGCCAAGATTGTTAGCTTAGTAGCAAACAAAATCGCTGCAGGTGTCATTGATACTGGTATGGTAACACTCCAGGGCGATAATGGACACTTGCGAATCACAGGCAATAAACTTCAGGTGTTCGACGATCAGACAACACCGACTGAACGCGTCAGCATAGGAGATGTAAATGGAAATGGTTCTCTTTATGGGTTACGAGTAAGGGGAGAAGATGGGAAAACCGTTCTCTATGATGAGAAGGGTGTTTACTCAGAAGGGATTACAAACGGTGCCATAACGAATCCGAAAATTTCCGAAGGAGCTGTTCAGAATAAGAACATTTTTGCCGGGACAATAACGGGGGACAAGCTGGTTGCCGAAGCGATTACCGCTCGGGAAATTTCCGCAAAATCCGTTAATGCCAACCACATTCAAGCCGGGACAATTACTGCCCAGAGCGGAATATTGGCAAAGGCTTCAGTTGGAAGTGCAGAAATTCAGGAAGTCTCCATAACATCTGGTCACATCAAAGAATTGAGCGCGGATCTGATTAAGTCAGGGGTAATCAAAGCTCAATACATCGAAGTGGGTCCCGATACCACATATGGAGAAGGATACAGTCCGGAAGAATTAAGGGAAGAAATGAAAGACCGCATTCCTTATCGTGTTGAAATCATCAGTACGAATGGTACTTCTTTCCGAAATGGCAACATCTCAACAAGACTGGATGCCCGAGTTTACATGGGCGGCACCGAAATCACAGATACCGTTCCTGCCAGCAGTTTTAAATGGTACCGTATTGGAAGAAATGGGGAAAGTGACTTAGAGTGGAACGCAAAACACATGGGCCTAAAAAAAGTTTCAATCACAGGCGAAGATGTATTTGGAAGAGCTACCTTCATGTGTGAATTATTGGAGGATAATAATTGAAAACTTAGGAGTAATGGATTACGTTACCTAAGTAATAAAAAAGAGAATTTTAAGGAGTTAAACATAAATGGCAAAAGCAACTGGACAGATATCAATTGTGGATTTTAACGATGCGCCAAGCTTAACGGCTTTCGTATCGACTACAACCCCAAAAACGCAAATATATGATCGAACAAGTGGAGCGTATACTCCAAACTGGACTTCATCCACTGGACCAACATTAACACCATCCCTATTTGTTTCGACAGAGGGAAATGTAGATATGATAGGGTCAGCTACAGTAAAATGGTATGATGCAACAGCACCAGCCACTCCGCTTACCACTACAGGCGCCTACACCGTATCGGGTAGCACACTGAAAATCTCCCAAAATATCCTCACTGGTTCCACTTATTCTAAAACATTCATAGCTGAAATTTCTTGGGTGTATCAAGATACAGGAACAACTCTACTAGTTAAAGCAGAATACACATTCAACCGTGCAGATAATGGAGCAAGTGCCATTTCTGCCGTATTGAGCAATGATTCAGATGTAATTCCAACAGATGCAGCTGGTAATGGCGGTAACTTCAATGGAGCCAACACGACCATGACGATTTATGAAGGAGCTACTGATGTATCAGCAAGTTGGACTGTTACGGCATCGACGCCAAATGGATTAACAGGTTCCCTATCAGGCAAAACATATACAGTAACAGCCATGTCTCTTGATACGGCATATATAGACTTAGTAGCTTCCAAAACAGGCTATGCCTCTATTACTCGACGATTTGCTTTATCCAAAAGTAAAACAGGGGTAGCGGGTACAACTCCTACACTATATCGCTTATACGCTAGTGCGGCTGCCATTCAGAAAACACTTGCTGGTGTTTATAGCCCAACTACTGTCACATTGACTGCTAAATCACAAACAGGTTCGGCTTCCATGGTGAACTATTCTGGTCGTTTCACTGTTGAAGAATCATCAGATGGGACTACTTTCGCATCAGCAAAATATACAAGCTCATCAGACCAAAACAGCTATGTTTATAC
>NZ_JAZVJO010000228.1:0-3410 GCF_059453735.1 Peribacillus sp.
GCGGAACCGGAACAGGTGCTGCACCTGTCATTGCACAGATAGCTAAAGAAATCGGTGCTTTAACTGTTGGTGTTGTTACTCGACCATTTACCTTTGAAGGACGTAAAAGAGCAACTTCAGCACAGGGCGGAATTTCAGCCATGAAAGAAGCTGTAGATACGTTAATTGTTATTCCAAACGACCGTTTACTTGAAATTGTTGACAAAAGTACACCGATGCTTGAAGCATTCCGTGAAGCAGATAATGTTTTACGTCAAGGTGTACAAGGGATTTCCGATTTAATTGCTGTACCTGGTTTAATTAACCTTGATTTTGCCGATGTAAAAACCATCATGTCAAATAAGGGTTCAGCTTTAATGGGTATTGGGATCTCTTCTGGCGAAAATCGTGCTGCTGAAGCCGCTAAAAAAGCAATCTCAAGTCCGTTGCTTGAAACGTCAATCGATGGCGCACAGGGCGTGCTGATGAACATCACTGGTGGAACAAACCTTAGTCTATTTGAAGTTCAAGAGGCAGCTGATATTGTAGCTATTGCTTCTGATCAAGATGTTAATATGATTTTCGGATCTGTTATCAATGAGAACCTTAAGGACGAAATTGTTGTCACTGTCATTGCAACTGGCTTTAATGAAACAGAGGCTCCAAGACCAGCTCAAACGTCTCGTCCATCATATGGTCAGCCAAGACCAACAGCTGCTCCAGGTATCAAACGTGAAACGAAACGGGAAGAGCCTGTAGAACAGCCTGTAAAAAATACTAATCAAGCGGATGAAGCGTTGGATATTCCTGCTTTTCTTCGCAACCGAAATAGACGTCGTTAAATCTAAGAAAAAAAGGACCGCGGAAGCGGATCTTTTTTTTGTGTTTTTTAGTGATAAATTTTTCTACAAAATAGCATAAAAAGACAGAAAAACTCTTCTAGTGTGGATACAAAAAGTGACAGACTTACCATGTCTATGTAGGGTATACTTTTGGCTAACAGATAAGAAAGGTGCAGGGAGGGGGAGTTGCTTGACTTTATATTTGGATGTCATCTGGCTGTTAAATTGGCTCTTTGACTGCTTGCTTCTTAGCTGGACTGCAGTCATTTTGAAAATGAAGGTCCCGCTTTGGAGAATAGCTTTTGGCGGACTTCTTGGATCCATGATTATCTTACTGGCTTTTACACCCTATAGAGAGCTTGCGGATCAAGTACCAATAAAATTACTGTTTTCTGTTGTGATGGTCGTGGCTGTATTTGGATTTAGCAGATGGATGACATTCATTAAACGTTTAGCCTGCCTTTATTTCATTACTTTTTTATCAGGCGGTATATTACTCGGGCTGCATTTCTTATTTGAATATAAAATTGTTTCTGAGAGCCCGAATAGGTATGCAGGTATTAATGCATATGGTGATCCGATGAGCTGGGTTTTTGTTTTAATTGGTTTTCCAATCGCCTGGCAATTTTCAAGGCGTACTTTAAAAAGCATAGAATTGAATACCCTATCTTTTGATCAAATCGTAGAAGTAATGATAAAAATTGATTTCTTTGAGTGTACATTAGCTGGGTTTATTGATAGTGGAAACCAATTATACGATCCCATTACCCGTTCTCCCGTGATGATTGTTTCACTTTGGGGTTCTGAAGATTCGGTACCTCCTGATATGCTAAAACTTTTTAAAGAGGATAGCTTCCACTTGAACGGTCACGATCAAGAATATACCTGGTCCAACCGAATACGGATTATTCCGTGTAAAGTAGTTGGTAAAGACCATCAGCTGCTAACCGCTATAAAGCCTGACTCAATACGTATCAAGCACAAAAATGCTCAATTTGAGGTAGAGAGAGGGTTCATTTCATTTACCCTCCAACAGTTGTCACCTGATAATCGTTACCAATGTATCGTCCATCCTAAGATGCTGTCTGGAGTTCCAACCCTGCATGTATCCTGAAAAAACAACACATTAAAGGAATCATACTCATTAAAAATATAAAATAGAAGGGAGAATCATTTTGAAAAAATTTATTCTTCGTCTCACGTATTATTGGTATAAAATATTGTTCAAATTAGGCTTGAAATCAGATGAAGTATTTTACATAGGAGGTAGTGAAGCCCTGCCTCCTCCGCTGACAAAGGAAGAAGAAGAAGTGTTAATTAACAAACTTCCCAAAGGGGATGAAACTGCCCGGGCAATGCTGATTGAACGAAATTTACGTCTTGTTGTTTATATTGCGAGAAAGTTCGAAAATACTGGAATTAATATTGAAGATTTAATCAGTATTGGTACGATTGGCTTAATTAAAGCGGTCAATACCTTTAATCCTGAGAAGAAGATTAAGCTGGCTACGTATGCTTCTAGATGTATCGAAAATGAAATACTCATGTATCTTCGAAGAAATAATAAAATTCGGTCCGAAGTTTCATTTGATGAGCCGCTTAATATCGATTGGGATGGTAATGAATTGCTGCTTTCGGATGTCCTTGGAACGGATGATGATATTATTACGAAAGATCTTGAAGCGAATGTAGATCGTAAATTATTATCTAAAGCGCTAACACAGCTTTCAGACCGAGAAAAACAAATAATGGAACTGCGTTTTGGTTTAGCCGGTGAGGAAGAAAAAACACAAAAGGATGTAGCAGATATGCTTGGGATTTCGCAATCTTATATTTCACGTCTAGAAAAACGGATTATTAAAAGATTACGAAAAGAATTTAATAAAATGGTTTAAATTTTTCACATATGAAAATCTTGTCGGCTCTAGGAGTTGTTCTCTGACTACTTAAAAATGAAGTTTTTTATCCGACAGGCAAGTGCATATTTTTTCCTTCCAGGGAGATACTGTTTTTTGTACAGCAGCTCCTGTGAGGAGGGAATTAACTTGTCTCGAAATAAAGTTGAGATTTGTGGAGTAGACACATCGAAATTGCCCGTTTTAAAGAATGATGAAATGAGAAAACTTTTTAAAGAAATGCAAGAAGGCGATAAATACGCTAGAGAAACACTGGTCAATGGCAATTTAAGACTCGTATTAAGTGTGATTCAGCGCTTTAATAATCGAGGAGAGTATGTAGATGATCTATTTCAGGTGGGCTGTATAGGATTGATGAAATCAATTGATAATTTTGATTTAGGGCAAAATGTTAAATTTTCAACGTATGCAGTTCCAATGATTATAGGAGAAATCAGAAGGTATTTACGCGATAATAATCCTATCAGAGTCTCTCGTTCTTTAAGGGATATCGCCTATAAGGCTTTACAGGTTAAAGAAAAACTAATGAGCAGAACATTGAGGGAACCGACAGCACAAGAGATTGCTAAGGAGCTTGGCGTAAGTCATGAAGAAATTGTGTTCGCTCTTGATGCCATACAAGATCCAGTATCGTTGTTTGAACCGATTTATAATGATGGCGGCGATCCAATCT
>NZ_JAZVJO010000229.1:0-6176 GCF_059453735.1 Peribacillus sp.
GAATTAATTAAAGAGGGATCGATTTACGGGGGAATGATTCCAAAAGTTAAAACAGCACTATCTGTACTAAATACAGGGAGTAATGATGTAATGATTGTCAGCGGTAAAGAGCGCTTTTTTCAAAATCAGCAATTTATTGGCACTAAATTTTATAAAGAAGAAGGAAGGGTTTTACAATGACTGCACTATTCCCAACGTATGCAAGATGGAATATCGAACCAGATACGGCGAAAGGCAGCTGGCTGACCAGTAAGGAAGGAAAGAATTACCTTGATTATACATCTGGTATCGGCGTGTTAAATTTAGGGCATGGAAATGAAAAAGTAAAAGCTTCTGTAGAAAGACAGCTTGAGCGTTTCTGGCATACCTCTAATTTATTTGAAAACTCGGAACAAGAACAGGCAGCCTTGTTATTAGCCAAAGCATCTGGACTAAATCGTACTTTTTTTGCAAATAGCGGGGCCGAGGCGAATGAAGCAGCGATAAAGCTTGCGCGAAAAGCAACAGGAAAAAGTAAAATTGTCACATGTACGCAGTCTTTCCATGGCCGCACGTTCGCAACGATGGCCGCTACGGGTCAGGAGAAGATTCGAGTTGGATATGGAACGATGCTGGATGGATTTACGCATGTGCCGTATAACAACACAGCCGCACTTGAGGAAGCAGTTGATGATCAGACGGCTGCGATCATGCTTGAAGTAGTGCAAGGCGAGGGTGGTATTCATCTGCTGGATGTATCCTATGCAGAAGCTATCATGAAAATAAAAGATAAATACGATATTCTCCTTATCATCGATGAAATTCAAACAGGAATCGGCAGAACGGGTAAACCATTTGCATTTCAGCACTTTGCTATTCAACCAGACATTATTACCCTTGCAAAAGGCCTTGGAAACGGATTGCCGATCGGAGCAATGCTTGGCAGGGAAGACTTGGCTGAATTCTTTGGTCCAGGAAGTCACGGATCAACATTCGGCGGGAATCCAATTAGTATATCCGCTGCTATAGCCGTACTTTCTGAAGTGATGAATCCTCAGTTTCTAAAGGAAACAGCAGAAAAAGGAATCTATTTTATGCAGCAACTTAAATGGTGTTTGGAAAATTCAGAATATATTGTTGAAATTCGTGGACTTGGACTAATGATTGGGATAGAATTGAAAGATGAAGCCGCACCAATTGTACAGGAACTGCAAAACTCAGGCCTGCTGCTCTTAACAGCTGGAACGAATGTTATTCGCATTCTTCCGCCGTTGACAACGGATAAAAACGAAATTGATCTTGCTGTAGAAAAGATAGCAAACATACTGAAACCTGAATCAATACCGACAGCCTAAGGGCTGATTTTTTACACATTATATGCATAAAAATACTTAAAAGTATATAAATATACGAACCAGATGAGGTGGATTTCATGGACAGTTATTTACATTTATCAAACGGAAAATCTTTTGAAGGAACAATTTTGAACGACACTTTAGATAAAACAGTAACAGGTGAACTTGTCTTTTTTACCGGCATGACAGGTTATCAAGAGGTCTTATCGGATCCCTCATATAAAGATCAAATCGTTGTATTTACCTATCCGCTCATTGGAAATTACGGCATTAATGACCATGACTTTGAAAGCAAAAAACCTCATGTTGCAGGCGTCATCGTGTATGAAGGAGACATGGGGCATTCACATTATCAAGCACGTTATTCTCTGCAGGAATATTTAACGAAATGGGGAATTCCGCTCTTAAGTCAAGTAGATACGAGAGCGGTGGTTAAAAACATTCGCAAAGAAGGTTCTATGACTGCTGCTATTTCTGCTGCAAATGACATCCGATTAGATACTGATAACAGTAAGGAAATGGTTCAGTCAGTAGCAGAGGTGTCTTCTAAAGATATCTCGGTCTTTGGAGCAGGAAAAAAACATGTTGTTTTAATGGATTTTGGTTATAAAAAATCAATCCTTAGCTCACTTACTGACTTTGGCTGCAAAGTAACGGTTGTGCCGTTTGATACAAGCTATGAAACAGTCAAACAATTAAACCCTGACGGAATTTTACTTTCAAATGGACCTGGGAATCCAAAACAGCTTCAGTCCTTATTACCGAATATCAAAAAAATCATTTCCAGTTATCCTACGCTTGGGATTTGCCTTGGACACCAATTAACGGCGCTTGCCTTTGGCGGAGATACGAAGAAAATGCTGTTTGGACATCGCGGTGCCAATCAACCAGTAGTTGATCTCGAAACAAAACGCGTATACATGAGTTCACAGAATCATAGTTTTGAAGTGGATGAATCAAGTCTAGAAAATACACACCTCTCTGTTCGGTTCCGTAATGTGAACGATGATACGGTTGAAGGTTTGTCACATAAGCACCTGCCCATTTTGACTACACAGTACCACCCTGAAGCGAATCCGGGTCCGGTTGAAAGTATTATTCTTTTTGAAAATTTTTTACAGATGATAAATGAATACAGCGGGAGAGAACAAGCATATGCCTAAAAATCATTCTATACAAACCATCTTAGTCATCGGTTCCGGTCCAATCGTCATTGGGCAGGCAGCAGAATTTGATTATGCAGGAACTCAGGCCTGTCTAGCTTTGAAAGAAGAAGGATATAAAGTCGTCCTTGTGAACAATAATCCAGCAACCATCATGACCGATCATATGAATGCTGACGTGGTTTACTTAGAACCGCTTACAGTGGATATGCTGGAGAAAATCATTCAAAAGGAAAAACCTGATGGCTTACTAGCTACGCTCGGTGGACAAACGGGATTGAATCTTGCCTATCAGCTAGATGAAGCTGGAATTTTAGAAAAGTACAATGTAACCTTACTCGGAACACCAATTGATTCAATTAAAAAGGGAGAAGACCGGGAGCTGTTTCGGAAATTAATGCTCGAAATTAATGAACCAGTTCCAGACAGCGTAATTGTCCACACGCTTGAAGAGGCTGTCGCTTTTTCTGAGGAAATTGGATTTCCAATCATCGTTCGTCCAGCATACACGTTAGGCGGTACCGGCGGAGGGATTTCAGACAATCTCGAAGACTTTAAAGAACTGGTCCGCGGCGGTCTGCAAGAAAGCCCAATTACACAGTGTCTGATTGAAAAAAGTATCGCTGGCTTTAAAGAAGTCGAATATGAAGTCATGCGTGACAGCAATAATACGTGTATTACCATCTGTAATATGGAAAACATCGATCCAGTTGGGATTCATACAGGCGATTCAATTGTTGTGGCACCATCGCAAACTTTATCTGACGATGAATATCATATGCTTAGAACGGCTTCCATTAAAATTATCTCGGCACTAGGTATCATCGGCGGGTGTAATATCCAGTTTGCACTTGATCCTAACAGCAAACAATATTATCTAATTGAAGTCAACCCGCGGGTCAGTCGTTCATCAGCTTTAGCATCGAAAGCAACTGGGTATCCCATTGCGAGAATTGCAGCGAAGTTAGCAGTCGGATACCATTTATCAGAAATCATTAATCCCGTGACAAAAAGCACATATGCAAGTTTTGAGCCTGCATTAGATTATGTAGCGGTTAAGTTTCCACGCTGGCCATTTGATAAATTTACGACAGCTGATCGTAAACTTGGAACACAAATGAAAGCGACTGGAGAAGTGATGGCTTTACATCGCAGCTTTGAAGGCGCTGTGCAAAAGGCAGTCGATTCCCTTGAATTAAAGACACTAGGTCTTAACCTGTTATCCCTTAACGAAAAAAGTGTCGATGAGCTTTGGGAGATGCTCTTTGCGAAAACAGATGAACGGATATTTGTCATTTTTGAAATGCTCCGTAAAGGGGTTACCGAAAAGGAAATTCATGATGCAACGAAAATTGACTACTTCTTCCTTCATTCCTTTAGCTTATTGATTGGCATCGAAAAAGAAATTGCGGATCAGCATTTAGAAGGTATGAGTAAAGAAGCGATGCAGCGTATTAAAGAAAAAGGGTTTTCGGATCGGTATCTGGCTTCCGTCTGGAAAACAGATGAAGTGAACGTTAGGCACTATCGTCAAGCACTCGGTGTCAAGGCTGTGTATAAGACGGTTGACACATGTGCAGCAGAATTTGAATCACATACCAATTATTTTTATTCCACTTACTTTGGAGAGAATGAGCAACAAAAAACATCGAAGCCTAAAGTACTAATGATTGGCAGTGGACCAATTCGTATTGGACAGGGAATCGAGTTTGATTATTGTTCAGTACATGGCGTATATGCCCTCCAGGGTGAGCAGGTTGAAACGGTAATGATAAATAGTAATCCTGAAACCGTGAGCACCGATTTTGCGACCGCTGACCGTTTATACTTTGAACCACTTACGCTTGAATATGTGTTAAATGTAATTGAGGCCGAGGATATTACCGATGTGATTGTCCAATTTGGCGGTCAAACGGCTATTAATTTGGCACAGGGTCTTGAAGAATATGGTGTGAACCTGCTTGGTACATCCTTTGATAGTTTGGATCAATTGGAAGATAGAGATCGCTTCTATCAACTCCTTCAAAAACTTGAGATTCCTCATGTCCCAGGTGCAATGGCCGCTGATCAACAAGAACTTGTTCAACAGGCAGAAGACATTGGTTTTCCTGTATTAATCAGACCTTCATATGTAATAGGCGGTCAGGGAATGGAAATAATTCAAGACAAATTAGCTTTGCAACATCGAATGAATGAAGGTACAGCTATTGTTTATCCAGTTTTAATTGACTCATATATCCCTGCAAAAGAAGTCGAAATTGACTTAATTGCTGATGGCAGTGACATTTATATTCCGTTAATTGCCGAGCATATTGAAAAAGCAGGCGTTCACTCTGGTGATAGTATGGCGCTATTCCCACAAGTCTCTCTTTCAGATGAAACGAAAGGTTTAATTGAAACCTATGCTAAGAAGCTTGTTGTGGAGCTTGATTATAAAGGGCTTATGAATATTCAATTTGTCATAGATGGGGAACAGGTTTATGTACTGGAAGTGAATCCTCGTGCAAGCAGGACGATTCCGATTATTTGTAAAATAACCGGTGTCCCAATGGTTCAAGCAGCAACAAAAATATTGCTTGGGAAATATAATTTGTCGAATTTATTCGAAAAAACAGGACTAAATGAAAATCTTAGCTTTGCTGCTGTGAAATATCCTGTCTTTTCAACGTTTGCTTTAAGCGGACTCGATTCCAAAGTTGGACCAGAAATGAAATCAACAGGAGAAGGGATTGCCATTGCTGATACGGTAGAGGAGGCACTTGCGAAGGTGTACCATCCAAACCGTGCAGTGGATAAAACCTCTATTTATCATAGTTCATCGGTGAACCTAAATGCCGTTTCTAAACAAATGGGACTTGAAGCAGGTATGACTTTCCAAAGCGGAGACTTTGAAGAATACCTGAAGCAAGGGAATGGCGCAGCCGTTCTTGCCTACGGAAAAACGGAAGAAGATCAACATTTGCGTCTCATGGCGGCCAAATATCGGATCCTTGCCTTTACAGAGGAAGCTACCTTTAACGCTTACTTACAGTCTTTAACACATGATGAGATTAAAGCATCTTCCCTTCAGGAATGGCTTGAAAAAATCCCACAAGGAGTGACACCTATATGAGCGTGAAAACACTGGATAAACAAATTATCGGACAAAAAGATTTTTTGACACTTAGAGATCTTTCAACGGATACCATTTTAAATTTGCTGGAATCTGCAGAAAAGATAAAAGATAAATTAAAGGAAGGGGTCGAATACACCCCTTTAAAAGGGAAAACGCTCGGTATGATTTTTGAAAAATCGTCTACCAGAACGAGGGTTTCCTTTGAAGTAGGAATGCTTCAATTAGGAGGGAACGCCTTATTTTTAAGCAGTAATGATATCCAAATTGGCCGTGGAGAAACGATTTCTGATACAGCGAAAGTCCTTTCTGAATATATCGATGGCATTATGATCAGAACGTTTGGTCATGACAAAATTGAAGAATTGGCGAACGCAGCGACCATTCCTGTTATTAATGGGTTAACGGACACCTATCATCCTTGTCAAGCTCTAGCAGATTTACTTACGATTAAAGAAAGTAAGGGCTCCCTTAAAGGATTAAAACTAGCTTATATAGGTGATGGAAACAACGTTGTCCACTCACTCATGCTTGCATGTGCTAAAACAGGCATTGATATTGCTGTAG
>NZ_JAZVJO010000230.1:0-15544 GCF_059453735.1 Peribacillus sp.
CATATTTCTGAGCTTGCTGAGGAAAGAGTCGGCAAAGTAGAAGATATCTTGGCAATTGGTGATGAAATTGAAGTGAAAGTTACTGAAATTGATAAGCAAGGGCGGGTTAATCTTTCTCGCAAAGCCGTTTTAAAAGCTCAAAAAGAAGCAGCTAATTCTCAAGAATAATGAGAATTAAGGAAAAAGGCAGGCGGTTCCTTGTGAATTCGCACTGCCTTTTTTGCTATGCTAAAAACCCATTCAATGTTCTACGCCACTGCTCTATTTCATACTCTTTTTAATAAGGACAAGGGAATAGAGCTTTTTTCTTTTCTTTGGGAAAAAAGAGTGTATATCTTTTATGACTAAAGAGGTTGAGCAAAGCCATCCTAAGGGTACTTGCGAAAGCAAGCTATGTATGAAGGAGGCAGTGGAAATGGGCAATAAGTGGAAACGTTTAGTTGCGATTTGTATGATAGCAGGTATATCATGGTTAATGGTGCAAAATCCTTATACTGATCAATATGTAGCTGGTTTAACAAAACCATCTGTTGTCGTCACAGGTACGGTTAAAGAGAAGGATTCGCTTTATTTAGAAATTGAACAAAGTGCCTCAAAGTATGAGGTAGCTCCACAAAACGCACGAATTGATCGGGTATGGAAGAGGGTTCCAGGATTAAATGGTCTGCAGGTAAACGTAAAGGACTCCTACAAGCTGATGAAAAAGAACGGAGTATTCAATAAAAAGAAACTCATTTTTGATCAAATTCCACCTTCCGTCCATCTAAATGAACTAGAAGCAGTACCTATTTACCGAGCTCATCCAGAGAAACCGACCGTATCCTTGTTGATTAATGTGGCATGGGGAAACGAATATCTCCAGGATATGCTGGCAGACCTCAAAAAACATCAAGTGAAAGCGACCTTTTTTTTAGAAGGAAGATGGACTAAAAACAATCCCGAATTGGCTAAGATGATAGCAGAGGGCGGGCATGAAATCGGCAACCATTCTTATTCACATCCGAATATGGAACGGATTTCAAGCCAAGCTTCCAAGGATGAAATTCAAAAAACGACTGAAGTGATAAAAGCAGTTACGGGCAAGGATGTCACCTGGTTTGCTCCGCCGAGTGGAAGTTTTCGAGAAGAAACAGTCAAAATTGCAGACTCACTCGGTTTAAATACGGTATTATGGAGTGTGGACACCATAGATTGGCAAAAACCGAGTCCGGAATTATTGCAAAAGCGGGTCCTTTCCAAAATTCACCCTGGTGCCTTTGTGTTGATGCATCCGACCGAATCGACGGCAAACTCACTTGACCAGTTAATCACGGAGTTTAAGAAACAAAACTTTCATGTTGTGACTGTAACAGAAGCAGTAAATGAAAAAAGAATCGTTCATACGCATGAGTAAGTGAGAGCGAAATGAGCAACAAGAACTAGGGAGGAATGTTTGTTGATTAAGAAATATACATGCCAAAACGGAGCAAGAGTTGTACTAGAAAATATCCCAACAGTCCGCTCAGTTGCAATTGGTGTATGGATTAAAACAGGTTCAAGAGATGAAACACCTGAATTAAATGGTATATCTCACTTTTTGGAACATATGTTCTTTAAGGGGACCGCGACTCGAAATGCTAGAGAAATTGCTGAGGCATTCGACAGCATCGGAGGGCAGGTTAATGCCTTCACTTCAAAGGAATATACCTGCTACTATGCGAAAGTCCTTGATACGCACGCTAGCTTTGCATTAGAAATCCTAGCCGATATGTTCTTCAATTCGACGTTTGATGAAGAAGAAATGAAAAAAGAAAAAAATGTTGTTTACGAAGAGATTAAAATGTATGAAGATACACCTGACGACATTGTACATGATTTGTTAAGCAAAGCTGTTTACGGAGATAACGCACTTGGTTATCCAATTCTCGGAACTGAAAGTACGCTCGAAACATTTACAAACAGCACAATGAAACAATATGTACATGATTTTTATACTCCAGATCGTGTAGTCATTTCAATTGCTGGAAATGTAGATGAAAAACTTATTAAGGAAGCGGAAGGATTCTTTGGTTCTTATACCGGCGGAACAACAAATCATGTTCTGGATAAACCCGTTTTCCATCAAAACAAATTAACGCGTAAGAAAGAAACAGAGCAGGCTCATTTATGTCTAGGATTTGAAGGACTGCCAATGGGTGACCCTGATATGTACAGCCTAATCACATTAAATAATATTCTTGGCGGCAGTATGAGCAGCCGACTCTTCCAGGAAGTGCGTGAACAAAGAGGACTAGCTTATTCAGTCTATTCGTATCATTCTGCATACCAAGATAGTGGAATGGTTACTGTCTATGGCGGAACAGGTGCTAATCAACTCGACAGCTTGTTCGAAACGATCCAATCGACGATTGCCTTATTAAAGAAAGATGGCATAAGTGAAAAAGAACTAAGAAATAGCAAAGAGCAGCTAAAAGGAAGTTTGATGCTAGGATTAGAATCAACAAACAGCAGAATGAGCCGTAATGGTAAAAATGAGCTGCTCCTTAAAAATCATCGTTCACTGGACGATATCATATACTTAATTGATGAAGTTTCAATTGAAAGTGTCAACATGCTTGCTAATCGTATTTTCACTGATCATTATTCAATATCCCTAGTCAGTCCGATGGACAGCTGGAAATAAAAACTCAAAACCTGTACTTGATACAGGTTTTGAGTTTTTTTGCTGGGAAAATATATAGTGCTGGGTACTGCGCGTCTGATTGATTATCTGTGGAACAAGGGGAAAAGTGTGTGAAACAGACAAATTTCTGTGCGCTTGGAGCGGATTTAAGTGCGAAAATAGCCAAACCATGTGCGCTTCCGATGCTTTTCTGTGCGGGTGTTGTACAATTCATCAATCGAATAGTCTCGCTGGTTGAAGCCGCTTTCGAGCGGCTTTTTTTTTGCTTTTTTTAGTGAATCTGCGGAAGATAAAATCATTACCTACAGTCCAAACACTCATTTTTTTTAACCACATACACTGTGAATGTACGAATTACGGAAAGAAGCCATTTTCAATAAAGTAGGTGACCGTTTGATGCTAACAGGCATGCAAATTGCAGTAATAGGTGGAGATGCGCGTCAGCTTGAGGTTATCCGTAAATTAACTGAAATGGATGCGAAGCTTAGTTTAATAGGCTTTGAACAACTCGATCATGCCTTTACTGGTGCAGTCAAAGAGAAAGTTGAAGATGTTGATTTTTCTGAAGTTGATACCATTATCCTGCCTGTTCCTGGAACGAATCTTGAGGGAAAGGTGGAAACCATCTTTTCGAACGAAGAAGTGTACCTTACAGATGAAGTCCTTTCTAAAACTCCGTCACATTGTACGATTTATTCCGGAATCAGCAATACTTATTTAGATACTCTGGTTAAAAAAACAAACCGTCGTTTAGTTTTGTTATTTGAGCGAGATGATGTTGCTATCTATAATTCCATCCCTACTACTGAAGGGACAATTATGATGGCCATTCAGCATACTGACTTTACCATTCATGGTTCTACTATTGCCGTGCTCGGACTTGGACGTGTTGGAATGACGACCGCTAGAACCTTTCAAGCTATGGGTGCAAAAGTAAAGGTAGGCGCCCGCAAGAGTGAAGATATCGCTCGCATTATAGAAATGGGGTTAACGCCGTTTCATTTTAATGAACTGGTTCATGTGATGAGGGATGTTGATATTTGTGTAAATACAGTACCCCATCCGATTCTTACAGCCAGTGTACTTGCAGCCATGCCAGTTCATACACTCATTATTGATTTAGCCTCAAAGCCCGGAGGTACTGATTTTCGCTATGCTGAAAAAAGGGGGATTAAAGCATTACTAGCACCGAGCCTTCCAGGAATTGTTGCGCCTAAAACGGCAGGGCGAATCTTAGCTAATGCCTTATCACAGCTAGTTGAAGAAGATATGAAAAATGAAAGGGGAAGCAAAAATGAATCTTAAGGGTGTCAGAATTGGTTTCGGGTTAACGGGTTCCCATTGTACTTATGATGATGTGTATCCTGAAATAGAAAAGCTGGTTAATGAGGGAGCAGACGTCATTCCCATTGTATCTGGGACAGTAAAGAATACAGAAACTCGGTTTGGCAAGGGGGAAGACTGGGTTGCTCGTATCGAAAAATTGACGGGTTATCCTGTTGTCGATACAATTGTAAAAGCAGAACCGTTGGGACCAAAAATGCCGTTAGCTTGCATGGTCATTGCTCCTATGACGGGGAATTCGATGAGCAAGATGGCTAATGCGTTGACTGACAGTCCTGTATTAATGGCTGCGAAGGCCACAATGAGGAATCATCGGCCAGTAGTTCTCGGAATCTCCACCAACGATGCATTAGGTCTTAATGGTGTTAATTTAATGAGACTAATGGCAGCAAAAGATTTATATTTTGTTCCCTATGGGCAGGATGATCCGATTAATAAACCGAACAGTATGGTTGCAAGAATGAGTTTAATTCGGGAAACAATCGTGGCCGCGTTAAGCGCGGAACAATTGCAGCCTGTGATTATTGAGCCCTATAAAGAGGTATAAATAAATGAGTTCCAGATCAACTGCTATATATCCCGAATATTTAGTAAAAGTCTATTTCTTTGAGACGTTAATATGTTAAAATGGGTGATATTCTAACATAAAAATGATAATTAACGCTTTTGGCTTTTTACAGTCAAGGTTTGATGAAAAGGGGAAATAGACAATGGTAGAGATACAGGGACTAAACATAGCAGTTATAGGAGCAACCGGTGCAGTTGGAAAGCAAATGATTAAAACACTTGAATCTAGAAATCTGCCTATAAAGAATCTTCTTCTCTTATCCTCGGCTCGTTCTGCAGGTAAAAAAGTAACCTTTAAGAATAAAGAATACGTTGTTCAGGAAGCAAAACCTGAAAGCTTTGAAGAAATAGATATCGCTTTATTCAGTGCAGGAGGAAGTGTATCAAAAGAATTGGCTCCTGCAGCCGTGGAACGCGGCGCAATCGTAATCGATAATACAAGCGCTTTTCGTATGGCAGCGGATGTTCCGCTCGTCGTACCAGAAGTAAATGAACAGGATCTTCTTAAACATAATGGTATTATTGCTAATCCGAACTGCTCGACTATCCAAATGGTAGCAGCCCTAGAACCACTGCGCAAAGCATACGGCATAAGCAAAGTAGTTGTTTCAACGTATCAGGCTGTATCTGGAGCAGGAGCCGCTGCTATTGCTGAATTAAAGGAGCAGTCACGCGATCTTCTTGAAGGCAAAGAAATTGAACCAAAAATCCTTCCAGTAGGCAGCGGGGAGAATCATTATCAAATTGCTTTCAATGTTATCCCTCAGATTGATAAGTTTGAGGACAATGGGTTTACATTTGAAGAAATGAAAATGATTAATGAAACTAAAAAAATCATGCATATGCCGGAGTTAAGTGTGGCAGCTACTTGTGTACGTCTGCCTGTAGAAACAGGTCATTCTGAGTCTGTTTATGTTGAAATTGACACGGATGGGGTTTCAGCAGGAGATATTAAAGAATTACTGAAGAAAGCGCCGGGAGTTGTTCTTCAAGATGATCCGGATAACCAAGTTTATCCTATGCCTGCCACATCCGTTGGCAGAAATGAAGTATTTGTCGGAAGAATAAGAAAAGACCTTGATGAATCAAAAGGCTTCCATTTATGGATTGTCTCTGATAACCTTCTAAAAGGAGCGGCGTGGAATTCTGTACAAATTGCAGAAAGCCTGCTTAAATTAAACTTAGTGACTATTAAATAAATGTACTATGAAAACGCAGCGCCAGGGGTAAACTTGGCTTGTATTTGAGGTGTGCTAAATGAAAATCATCGTCCAGAAATTCGGGGGAACCTCTGTCCGTGACGAGGGAAGCCGTTCACATGCTAAGCGACATATAAAAAAAGCACTAAGTGAAGGCTATAAGGTAGTGGCTGTAGTCTCGGCAATGGGCAGAGCAGGGGAACCGTACGCAACTGACACACTACTTTCTCTTGCGGGAGGAACTGAAAGTAAATTAACCAAACGTGAACAGGATTTAATGCTCTCTGTCGGAGAGACAATTTCTTCTATAGTATTTACGAATATGCTTCTTCAGCATGATATAAAAGCTACAGCTTTTACAGGTGCTCAAGCGGGTTTCCATACGAACAGCGATCATACCAATGCTAAAATAATGGAAATGAAGTGTGAACGGCTGGTAAAAGAATTAGAGACCAATGATGTGGTTGTGGTTGCCGGGTTCCAAGGAGCTGCGAAAACGGGTGACATTACGACAATTGGCCGCGGCGGCAGCGATACCTCTGCAGCTGCACTAGGTGCAGCACTTTCCGCTGAATGGGTTGATATCTTTACCGATGTTGAGGGAATCATGACAGCCGATCCTCGGATAGCTGAACATGCAAGACCGCTTTCAGTCGTTACGTATAATGAAGTATGTAACATGGCATACCAGGGAGCAAAAGTGATTCATCCTAGAGCGGTGGAAATTGCTATGCAGGCATAAGTTCCGATTCGAATTCGATCCACTTATACAGATGGTATCGGAACACTTGTAACAAATGTGACTAAGGGAACGAAGGGCAGCGATATCCGCGAAAGATTAGTAACGGGAATTGCTCATGTTTCTAACATCACTCAAATTAAGGTGAAAGCAAAAAAAGATCAGTACAACTTACAATCAGAAGTCTTTAAAGCCATGGCAAAAGCTTCAATCAGCGTTGATTTTATCAATATATCACCAAATGCGGTCGTTTATACGGTGACGGAAGAAATGACTGAACGAGCTATTGAAACATTGACGAACTTGGGCTATGAGCCTTTTGTTGAACGAAACTGCGCGAAGGTGTCTGTTGTCGGCGGCGGGATAAATGGTGTACCAGGAGTAGCTTCTAAAATCGTCACAGCCCTTTCAGAAAAAGGAATTGGAATTCTTCAGTCTGCAGACAGCCATACAACTATTTGGGTGCTGGTAAAAGCTGAAGACCTAGTGGACGCTGTAAACGCACTTCATGATGCTTTCCATTTACATGAAGATGCGTCGGCATCTCCGCTGACAGAAAGATAGTATTTTTATAAAGAGGTGTGTTTAATGATTGACTTTGGAAGAGTATCAACAGCGATGGTTACGCCATTTGATAAAAAGGGGAACCTTGACTTTGGCAAGACGGCCACGCTGATTAATTACTTAATTGAAAACGGCTCAGATTCATTGGTTATTGCTGGAACGACAGGGGAATCTCCAACGCTTTCAGCAGAAGAAAAAATTGCTCTGCTCCGCCATGTTGTAAACGTCGTGAATAAGCGGGTTCCTGTTATTATGGGGACAGGGAGCAACAACACATATGCTTCAATCGAGTTAACGAGAAGGGCAGAAGCGAACGGTGCGGATGCAGTGATGCTGGTAGCTCCTTATTATAGTAAAACGAATCAAGAGGGACTGTATCAACATTTTAAGGCGATTGCAGAAAGTACTGCCCTGCCGGTAATGCTTTATAATATTCCCGGCCGTTCCGCTGTCAATATAGAACCTGAAACCATCTGCAGGCTCTCTAAAATTTCTAATATTGTCGCAGTTAAAGAAGCGAGCGGTAATTTGAACGCCATGACTGAAATAATTGCGAATACGGACGGAGACTTCCGCTTATACAGCGGGGACGATGCACTTACCCTCCCTGTGTTAGCCATTGGTGGCTCAGGGGTTGTATCCGTTGCTTCTCATGTTGTAGGGAATGATATGCAGCAGATGATTCAATCCTTCGTAACCGGCGACCTAAGGGAGGCTGCTAGAGAACACCAGAGGCTCTTGCCGCTGACTACTGCTTTGTTTGCAGCACCTAACCCTACACCTGTTAAAACCGCTCTACAGCTCTCTGGTATTGATGTCGGAGGTGTACGGCTTCCGCTCGTTCCACTAACTGAACAAGAAAGAACAACTTTAAGCGATCTGTTGTCTAAATAAGTTTTTTTACTTAAACAAGTCGATTCTAAGTGGGTTGACTTGTTTTTTTATAAAAGATGAAGGCGATTACTATTTTTTCTTGCGACTTTTCAGTATTTTATAAACTTACATAAATCCGTAAAAAAGTAATAAGTTGTCATGTTTTTTCTTCTTCGGTTATAATGGGTAGAGAATAACGTGCACGGCGATATATTTGAAGGAGGAAACCGGATTGGCTAGAGACAAAAAGAACCAAGGCATCAAAATTATTTCCCTTGGCGGACAAGGTGAATTAGGTAAAAATATGTATGTAGTTGAGGTAAATGAAGATCTATTCATGCTTGATGCAGGATTGATGTTCCCAGAAGAAGAAATGCTGGGAATTGACGCTGTCATTCCAGATATAAGTTATATTATGGAGAATAAACATAGATTAAGAGGGATCTTTATCAGTCATGGTCATGAAGATCATATGGGCGCCCTTGCTTATGTTTTGAAATATATTGATGTACCTGTTTACGGAGCAAAGCTTACACTTGCACTTATACAAGCGCACCTTAAAGAAGCAGACTATTATGAAGATGCGGAATTTGTAGAAATTACATCTGACACTGTTCTTGAGTTTCCTGAAGCAAACATCACCTTTTTTAAGACCAATCACAGCATTCCGGATTCAGTCGGGATTGTCATTCATACATCAGAAGGCGCAATTGTCTATACGGGTGATTTTAAATTCGATCAAGCAGCTGCTGGTATTTATAAGCCTGAAATTGGGAAAATGGCAAGAATCGGGGAAGAAGGAGTTCTCTGCTTAATGTCTGACAGTACAGGAGCGGAAAAACCAGGCTATACCCCATCAGAAGCTCTAGTTGCAACTGAAATGGCCCAAGCCTTTTATAATGCGCCGGGCCGGATCATAGTAGCCTGCTTTGCTTCGAATGTGAATCGTATTCAACTCGTGTTTAATGCTGCTGTTCAAACGGGCAGAAAAGTTGCGGTTGTTGGCAAGAGCCTTCAACGTGTATATGAAACAGCTTTAAACCTTGGTTATTTAGACGTGGAAGAAGAGAGCATTATTCCCGTATCGGAAATCCATCACTATGAAGACAAAGAAATTGTCATCCTTTCAACAGGGCATCAAGGAGAGCCTATTACGGCACTTCAAAAGATGGCTAAGCAATCACATAAACAAGTCGCCATTAAGCAAGGAGATACGGTCTTAATTGCAGCTTCACCGCTTCCAGGGGGCGAATTAATTCTGTCTAAAACCGTAGATATGCTCTTTAGAGTCGGCGCTAATGTCGTTTCATCTAAGCAGCGTGTTCATGTGTCAGGCCATGGCAGCCAAGAAGAACTAAAAATGATGATTAATTTAATGAAGCCTGAGTACTTAATTCCCGTACACGGGGAATATCGTCATCTATTTTCTCATGAAAAAGTGGGAATCGCTGCAGGAATCCCGAAAGAGAACATTATCGTTGCAGATAAGGGCGATGTCATTGAAGTGAAGAAAGACAGAATCCGACTAGCGTCTAAAGTAACATCAGGAAATGTTCTGATTGACGGAAGCGGGGTTGGGGATGTTGGGAATATCGTTCTTCGTGATCGCCGCCTGCTTTCGCAAGATGGAATATTGCTTGTGGTTGTCACCTTGAATCGATCAGATAAATCGATTGCCGCAGGACCTGAAATCATTTCGCGAGGCTTTGTTTATGTAAGAGAGTCTGAGAAATTACTTGAAGAAGCAACGGAAGTTGTTACGGCTGTAGTTAAGAAAAATGGATCGCGCCAGCCGTTTGACTGGTCGACCCTCAAGCAGGATATGCGCGACACCCTTAATTCGTTTTTATATGAAAAAACAAAAAGACGTCCGATGATTTTACCAATCATTATGGAAATTTCATAAACGTATCAATGAAGCCCTTGACTGGTTACGGTCAGGGCTTTTTTGATTTAGTTATAAAAGGGATGAACTTTTGCAACAGGGACAATAATAAATTCATACGCAAATAGAAAGGGGCACGTTATAGTGGAGCAAACACCAAGTCCAGATGAAGGGCGTCAGGAAGTAAAAAATTCAACTTTAATTGAAAAAATTCAACAACTGGGTCAAACCAATGTCCCGCAATTGTCTAAAGACTCAAAAGTTCATTGCTTAACGATTATTGGGCAAATTGAAGGTCATATGCAACTACCGCCGCAAAATAAAACAACTAAATATGAACATGTTATCCCTCAGATCGTAGCGATTGAACAAAATCCTTCGATTGAAGGCTTATTGGTTATTTTGAATACGGTGGGGGGAGATGTCGAAGCGGGCTTGGCTATTGCAGAAATGCTCGCATCACTTTCTAAACCGACTGTTTCCATCGTTTTAGGAGGAGGTCATTCGATAGGCGTGCCAATTGCGGTCTCATGTGATTATTCATTTATTGCGGAAACAGCTACCATGACCATTCATCCAATCCGGTTGACAGGAATGGTTATCGGCGTCCCGCAAACATTTGAGTATTTAGATAAAATGCAAGAACGAGTGATTAAATTTGTAACAAGACATTCAGCTATAGAGGAAGAGACATTTAAGGAATTAATGTTTGCCAAAGGTAATTTAACTCGAGATATTGGAACAAACATTATCGGTCAGGAAGCAGTAGACAATAAATTAATGCACGCGGTTGGCGGTGTTGGTCAAGCTATGCGAAAACTTGATGAATTGATGAATAAAAATAGTGAACTGCCGGAAGGAGGACTCATACAGTGACTATTTATACGATTGTACCCGAGGAACAAATCTTTGCTGAAGCAGCGCCTTCGTTATCACAGGTATTTGAAGTTCAATATCAAGGTGTTCCCCTTCAGGTGCACTATCAAGGAGGGCGTTCGTTTAGAGTGGATCGCATTTTAAGTACAGATCCTGCTGACTACCTGAATCAGTCTGTACAACCAGGCGTTTTTCTTCCGGTGATTCAGTTTGAAAACTAGAATAACACGGCGAAACTGGTGAAATTATGATATACTGGGACTACTATTGAATATCAGCAGCCATCTGGCTGCTTTCTTCTTTCTATACGATAAATTACATACATATACCGGCTTTAAATGATAGAGGAGAAGATAATCAGGAAAAGTAAGGTGATTAAATTGGCGAAAAATAAACGTAAAAAAACAAAACGTACGGATACACTAAAAAGTACGATGAAATTTGAAGTAATGGGTCTAGTATTAATTGCGTTAGCGGCAATTGCTATTGCAAATTTAGGAGCTGTGGGAAAAAGTAGTGTATTATTTGTTCGTTTCTTTATGGGTGAATGGTACATCTTACTTCTTTTAGGCGTGATGGTCAGCGGTTTTTATTTAATGATTAAACGGTCCATACCCGTATTCTTAAAACGGCAGCTGATTGGTATTTATTTTCTTACGGCAAGTATTCTGCTTCTCAGCCATGTGAAATTATTTGAGAATTTAGCAGGAGGAGGACCATTTGAAAAACCGAGTGTCATCAGTAATACTTGGGAATTATTTTGGATGGAAGTAAGAGGAGCCGCAAGTACCAGCGATTTAGGCGGAGGAATGTTTGGCGCAATTCTTTTTGCAGCTTCTTATTTTTTATTTGATCAAGCTGGTTCTAGAATATGTGTCTTGATCTTTATTTTAATCGGAATTATTTTGCTGACAGGGAAGTCTCTTGGCGATACGCTGGGAAAAGTGTTTGGGACAGTGACCAGGTTTATGTCTGAACAATGGCAGGCTTTTATAGATGACATGAAGACATGGAATCAAGATAAAAAAGAAAAAAAGAAAAAAGAACGTGCTAAACCAAAAGAAGTACAAAAACCTGAAAAACGAAAACCCGTACACGAAGAGGAAATTGAGCAGGAGTCTGCGGAGGTAGCAGCTGAACGTCTTATTTCTAACTTTGCTGACACAGCCTATGGCGGCGTGCCGGTACCTGAGGAACCCGTTCCTAGTGTCCAAAAGTCGACCGAACAAAGCAAGGAACCGGAAGAAGATGATTCACCGCCAAATATAACGTTTACTGAAGTAGAAAATAAAGAATACAGTCTTCCACCCTTAACCTTACTTACTGAACCGAAAAAAGCGGATCAAAGCGGTGAATATCAATTAATTCACGAAAACGCAGCGAAATTAGAAAGAACCTTCACAAGCTTCGGTGTCAAAGCAAGAGTGACACAAGTACATTTGGGTCCTGCTGTGACCAAGTATGAAGTTCATCCTGATGTCGGCGTAAAGGTTTCCAAAATAGTTAGTCTCTCTGATGACTTAGCGCTTGCATTAGCCGCAAAGGATATTCGAATTGAAGCACCCATCCCTGGTAAATCAGCTATTGGTATTGAAGTGCCAAATGCTGAAGTGGCCATTGTTTCTTTACGAGAAGTTCTTGAGGCGAAGGATGTAGATAAGCCTGATTCGAAGCTGCAGATTGGACTAGGAAGAAATATTTCTGGTGAAGCGGTTAAGGCTGAATTAAATAGAATGCCCCATCTTCTTGTAGCAGGTGCAACTGGAAGCGGGAAATCGGTCTGTATTAATGGAATTATCACGAGTATTTTAATGCGGGCTAAACCTCACGAAGTCAAGATGATGATGATTGACCCCAAAATGGTTGAACTGAATGTCTATAATGGAATTCCGCATTTATTGGCTCCTGTGGTAACGAATCCGAAAAAAGCAGCCCAGGCTTTGCAAAAAGTCGTTAGTGAAATGGAGCGCCGATATGAGCTCTTTTCACATACTGGAACCCGTAATATTGAAGGCTATAATGAATATGTGAATCATTTTAATATTGAAGAAGATGATAAACAGCCATTGCTTCCTTATATTGTTGTTATTGTCGATGAGCTGGCGGATTTAATGATGGTCGCTTCTTCAGAGGTAGAAGATGCTATTACACGATTAGCTCAGATGGCTCGTGCGGCGGGTATACATTTAATTATTGCGACACAGCGTCCCTCTGTCGATGTTATTACCGGAGTCATTAAAGCAAACATACCATCTCGTATTGCCTTTAGTGTATCTTCAATGACGGATTCCCGAACCATACTTGATATGGGGGGAGCAGAGAAACTCCTTGGTCAAGGCGATATGCTATTCTTGCCGGCAGGGGCATCCAAACCCATCCGTGTGCAAGGGGCATTTCTTTCAGATCATGAAGTAGAAGATGTGGTCGAATATGTAATATCACAACAAAAAGCTCAATATAACGAAGAAATGATACCAGATGAAATTGTAGAAACAACAGGGGAAGTCGAAGACGATCTATATGAGGATGCGGTTTCTTTAATTATGGAGATGCAGACAGCTTCAGTATCGATGCTTCAGAGACGTTTCAGAATAGGCTATACAAGAGCAGCAAGGTTAATCGATGAGATGGAAGCGAGAGGAATTGTCGGGCCTTACGAAGGAAGTAAGCCAAGACATGTCTTAGTTTCTAGAGATCCAAATAGTGAAGCAAATTTATCATAGAATGAAAACTCCCCCCTGTTTTTAGGGGGGAGTTTTCATTATTACAATTCTTCTTCTTTTAAATGTTCTTTGCAAAATTGATCGACCATAGCTAGCTCATCATCTTCTAAATCAAATTCTAATAATTGATCAGTTTCACGCTCTAACAGGTCATATTTTACAATTTTAGAAGTGTTGTCGTCTACAACATAAAGAACACGTATGTACAATCCTTTTTCACTTGCCAGTTCATCATCTTCAGGCACCTCGATATCAAGGAACAGTTCATAGCGTTCCCCAGTTAAGATATCAAACGGGTCTTTTAATCTTTCAACAGTAATACCAGTAATGGTCAACATGTAATCATCCTTCCAAAAAAAATATTTCATTTTATTATACAACAAAAGTATAAGACACATCCAAGGATAAGATATCTTGTCAGGTTTGAGCGGAAAAAGTATACAAAAAACTGAATAATTCTTTATCAATTGCAACCAGATATCAGCTCGTATTGCCATTATATGCCTAATGTAGTGTGTATAAATATACATATAGGATGATTTTCATATATCCCAAAAAGCAGGGATAGGATAATGTTCCTAAAATGATTTTTTTGTGAATTCGCAAAACGCTATTTATTTTGAATCAAATTAATGATATAGTATGTTCGATTAGTAGGAATTGATAATACATCAGAGGTCTGATGTCTTAAGAACTTAGTTGGGGGAAGCTGCATGTCTATTAAGTCAGATAACAGGCACTTATATTTACAGGTTATCGATCATTTGAAGCTCGATATTGAAAAGGGTGTTTATAAAGAGAAAGAAAAACTACCCTCTGAATTTGAGCTTGCAAAGAAGCTGGGTGTAAGCCGAGCTACCCTGCGAGAAGCCCTGAGAATTCTTGAAGAAGATAACGTAATTGTTCGCAGGCATGGGGTTGGTACTTTCGTGAATACCAAACCGAGGGTCTCTTCAGGAATAGAACAACTAAACAGTGTCACTGACATGATTGAACAAGCAGGCATGAAGCCTGGCACTATTTTCTTAAGCTCTTCAACCCAAGAATCAACGGATGACGATACTCGCCGATTTAAGAGTAATTTGGATAGTGGAATGGTTTTAGTCGAGCGTGTCAGGACAGCGAATGGGAAGCCGGTTGTTTATTGTGTGGACAAGATCCCTACAAATATTCTCCTGGAAAGTTCTATTCAGGGTGATGAATCGCTGCTTGATATCTTAGAAAAAGAGGCTGGCAGAAGAATCAGCTATGCTGTAGCGAATATTGAGCCAATGGGCTACCATGAAAAGGTTTCGCCTATTCTGGAATGTGAACCTGAAGCATCTTTGCTTGTCTTAAAACAAATGCATTATGACAGCTCGGATGAACCAATTCTTTATTCGGTTAATTACTTTAAAACGGATATGTTTAGTTTTCATGTCCTTCGTAAGCGTGTCTAATTAATTTTTATGGAGATATGTAAACGGAAACAAGATTTCCTTTTCAGAAAATTCCTATTAAATCAACCAAAACCTTAGGGGGTAAACATTTTGAAAAAACGTAAATTAGGCTTAGCGTTGTCCGTCGTTCTTGCTGCTGGTACATTACTTGGTGCTTGTGGGAACAAAGAAGAGGATACAAAAGAAAAATCAGGAGAAGGCGGGAAAGATAACTTTAAAGTAGCTATGGTAACAGATATTGGCGGTATTGATGATAAATCCTTTAACCAATCTTCGTGGGAAGGCTTACAAGCCTTTGGTAAAGAAAATGGAATTAAAGAAGGTCCCGATGGATTTACTTATCTACAGTCTAAATCTGATGCTGATTATACAACCAATCTTCAAAAGTTAGCTCGTCAAGATTTTAATCTTGTTTTTGGAATTGGGTATGCACTTGCAGAATCCTTAACAGAAGTGGCTGACAGCAAAAAAGAGACAAATTTTGCGATCGTTGACTCTGTAGTAGAGAAAGAAAATGTAGCAAGTGTTAACTTTAAAGAAGATCAAGGATCATTCCTTGTAGGTGTTATCGCAGGCTTATCTACTAAATCAAATAAAATTGGTTTTGTAGGTGGAGTAGATGGAGAACTTATCAATAAATTTGAAGCTGGATTCATTGCTGGTGTTAAAACAG
>NZ_JAZVJO010000231.1:0-5972 GCF_059453735.1 Peribacillus sp.
CGATATGGCCGTCCTGTGGCAATCATCACCTCATGGCCGTTTTCTTTTAAATGCAGTAAGGTTTTTTTAGTGCGCTCTGATATGGCTTTCTCATCAGTAAGCAATGTTCCGTCTAAATCTAAAACAATTAAATGTTTTTCTGCCATTGTTTGTCTCCTTCAGTTCTTTTGTTTGTGTTGATGTCTTAATAGTAACGTATTGTCAGACAATGTTAAATCTTTTTCATTAGGTGGTATTCAGGTATAGTGATATTATTCAAATAAATGAAATGACTGGGGGAAATTCTTTGATTATCGTAGAAAAAGAACGTATTGCTGACATTCCCGTTTTACATGTGGCAAAACAAGATATTTGGAAGGAAGTATCTCCTTTAGTTATTTTTATCCACGGTTTTGGGAGTGCAAAAGAACATAATCTGCATTATGCCTATTTGTTGGCAGAAAAAGGGTTCCGGGTTATTCTGCCTGATGTTGCTTGGCATGGTGAACGTGAAGAAGGACTTAAAGAGTCACAGCTTCTAAACCACTTTTGGCCAATCGTTGTTCAAACGATAGATGAATTGGCAGTCATTAAGGATGAACTGCTGAAAAGGAAATTGATTGATCCAGCAGCAATAGGTGTTGCGGGAACATCCCTTGGAGGTATCGTGACAAATGGAGCACTCGCTGTCTACGATTGGATTCATGCAGCTGTAAGTCTTATGGGAAATCCAGCTTATTTAGATTATGCCAAGCTTCAGTTAGAAACGATACAAAAGCATAATCCTAACTTTACTATATCAGACGAAGAATCGGAAAGACAAATGGCCTTAATCAGCAAGTATGATTTAAGTTTACAGCCGGAAAAATTAGCCGGGAGACCGCTGTTATTTTGGCATGGAGCCAAAGATCCGATTGTTCCTTATACATTTGCATACAAATTTTACGAATCAATCAGGCCGGCATATGAGCAAAATAAGCTTGAGTTTATTTTAGATACCCGAGCCGAGCATAAAGTCAGCAGATACGGACTGATTCAAACAGCAGAATGGTTTGCCAAGCATTTAACACCAGTTGGGCAAAATACTTAATAAAATGGCTAATATCTGCTATGATAGAGATATCACAGCTCATAAAGGAGAGTCTTAATATGGATGCTGAATTAAAAGAGAGTATGATGGGTGCACTGGAACAAGTTATTGATCCAGAGCTTGGAATAGATATAGTAAATTTAGGTTTAGTCTACGATGTAGATTTAGATGAAGCAGGACAAGCAACGGTAACGATGACGCTGACAGCTATGGGATGTCCACTGGCAGCAACGATTGTTGATCAAGTTAAATTGTCGCTTGAGGATTTACCAGAAGTGAAAGAGACAGAAGTAAATATTGTGTGGAATCCAGGTTGGACAAAGGACCGCATGTCCCGCTATGCAAAGATTGCCTTAGGGATTCAGTAAAAATTATGGTACGATTGATTAGGCAGAAGGACAGGAGGCTGTTAAGGGCCTCTAGACCAGGTTTCTGCCTTTTTTTAGTTCTTATAAGGGAGTGAAAGTAATGGACAGCATGAAAATAAAGGATGCGTTGGACAGACCCCTTAGAGATTTACGAATATCTGTTATTGATCGCTGTAACTTTAGATGCCAATATTGTATGCCGGCGGAAATTTTTAATGAAAATTTTCATTTTCTCCCGCGCAATGAGCTTTTATCATATGAAGAAATAGAGAGAGTAGCAAAGATTTTTGCAAGTCTTGGAGTGGAAAAATTACGATTGACAGGCGGCGAACCTCTCTTACGTAAGGAATTGCCTGTTCTAATTGAAAAGTTATCGAAAATTGATGGTATAGATGATATCGGACTGACCACGAATGGTGTTTTCTTAAAGCGGTATGCGAAAGAACTAAAAGAAGCTGGGTTAGACCGTGTCAATATAAGTCTTGATAGTATCGATGATGAATTGTTTAAACAAATCAACGGCCGTAATATTGGGACAAAGAAAGTAATGGAAGGAATCACTGCAGCTAAAGAAGCAGGCCTTGGCATTAAAATTAATATGGTTGTAAAAAAGGGATTAAATGAATCACAAATCCTTCCAATGGCTAGATACTGCAAAGAAGAAGGTGTCCAGCTGCGTTATATTGAATTCATGGATGTCGGTAGTACGAATGGCTGGCAAATGGACAATGTAGTGACGAAAAAGGAAATTCTGCAGATGCTGGAAAGTGAATTTGAGTTAGAGGCAGTAGAAGAAGATTACTTTGGTGAAGTAGCTAAGCGTTATCGCTATATAGGGACTGATAATCAAGTTGGCTTTATTACCTCAGTTTCAGAATCTTTCTGCGGCAGCTGTACACGAGCACGACTGTCAGCAAACGGAAGTTTATTTACTTGTTTATTTAATGGTAATGGACATGATCTTAAAGAACTCCTGCGTTCAGACATGAATGATGAAGACTTACGTGACCACTTAATTGGTTGGTGGAATCACCGCAAAGACCGTTATTCGGATGAACGGATTGAAGGTAAAAATCAGAATCAGCAAAAAATTGAAATGTCCTACATCGGCGGTTAAGCAAATTATGCTTAACCGTTTTTTTGTGCAGAAAGATGCCCAGCGGGGTATTATTTTGCTGTAAATCATGCGCAGACGGGAATAAGGAACCTCTAGACGGGAATACGGGCATTCCAGACGGGATTAATGACATGAATGCATAAAAGAGAAGAAATACACCTCATATAGAGAATGTTTGCAGTCAACTGTCCTCCAATTTGCCATAAATAAAAAATCCGACTTTGTCCTTAGAGAACTAGCGAGGCATGAGTTAACTCCAGTAATATTCCTCTAATTATTCGAAGAAACTCAATTATCTAAAATATTATAAAAATACAATTGATTTTATTTTTATTCAGTCATATAATAATAGAAATAAAGAATAGGGAAATAAATTGGAGTTGATAGTTTGAAAGTTTCTGTCGTGGGCGCAACGGGTTACGGGGGTCTAGAGTTAATAAGACTCTTAAAAATGCATCCGAAGTTTACGATTACTTCTTTGCATACTTCTTCGAAATTCGGTGAACCGATTCATAATCAGTACGCACATTTACTACATGAAGAGTATCTTTTGAATAAAATTGACCCAGAAAAAATAGCTAAACAAGCTGATGTTGTTTTTCTTGCAACGCCGTCTGGGGCATCGTCAGAATTGGTTGCTTCATTTAAGAACCTTGATATAAAAGTTATTGATCTCTCTGGTGATCTGCGATTAAAGACACCCGGTGAATATGAAAAGTGGTATAAACGTACACCAGCACCTGCTGATCTCTTAAGTAAGGCTGTTTACGGACTTTCTGAATGGAATGCCGAACAAATCAAAGATGCAGAGATTCTGAGTAATCCTGGCTGTTATTCGACTGCGACATTACTTGGGTTAGCGCCGCTGTATAAGGAAGGGTTAGCAAGCGGAGAAGACGTAATCGTCGATGCAAAATCTGCCGTTTCAGGTGCTGGGAAATCACCCACAGATGCCACTCACTTCAGTACGATGAATGAGAATTTTAAAGTGTATAAGGTTCATAATCATCAGCATATTCCTGAAATTGAGCAACAGCTGGGAATTTGGTCCGAAAAAAGTAAGCCCATTTCATTCACTACTCATCTGGTTCCGATGACACGGGGAATTATGGTGACGATGTATGTGAAATTGCTACAGAAAATGACCACAGAACAATTACATAAATTATATATAGAAACATATCAGAATCATCCATTTGTACGGATACAGCCTATCGGCAGCTTCCCTGCAACGAAGCAGGTATACGGATCAAACTTTTGTGATATCGGTGTGGCCTATGATGAGCGGACGCAGAAAGTAACAATCATTTCAGTCATCGACAATCTGGTGAAGGGTGCTGCAGGGCAGGCCATTCAAAATGCAAATCTGATGATGGGGTACGAAGAAACGTCAGGATTAATGACACTTCCTCTTTATCCTTAACCAATAGGAGGTACCAAATGAAAACACTTGAACGGAACATAACGATACAGCTAGTGAAGCAAGGAAATATTCTTTCTCCAAAGGGATTTAAAGCAGCAGGTCTTCACGCAGGTCTCCGCTATTCGAAAAAAGATCTTGGCATGATTTTGTCGGATACGCCGGCATCCTGTGCAGCTGTTTATACGCAAAGCGTCGTTCAAGCTGCACCGCTGAATGTGACAAAAGAAAGCATTCAAACGGAAGGGAAAATTCAAGGAGTCATCGTTAATAGCGCCTGTGCCAATGCATGTACCGGTGAACAAGGTTTGAAGGATGCTTACGAAATGAGAAATTGTGCAGCCGCGAAATTTGGCTTGCCTGATCACTATATAGCGGTTGCATCGACGGGTGTCATTGGAGAGTTTATGAAGATGGATAAAATTAAACAAGGCATTGAATTGCTTGAGCCTACGGCTGACGGTGCAGATGATTTTGAACATGCGATCTTAACGACAGATACGGTAACGAAGCACTATGCCTGTCAAACAGAGGTAGACGGAAAGCTCATTACAATGGGCGGAGCAGCCAAAGGATCAGGAATGATTCATCCCAATATGGCTACGATGCTTGGTTTCATTACGACTGATGCTAATATCGAATCTGCTGACTTGCAAAAGGCGTTATCGGAAATTACTGATGAAACATTTAATCAAATTACGGTTGATGGAGATACCTCAACCAATGATATGGTCTTAGTCCTGGCAAACGGGCAGGCTGGAAATAGTCAGCTGACTGAGAGTCATCCGGATTGGCCGCAGTTTGTAGCCTTATTAAAACAAACGTCAGAGAATCTAGCAAAGGAAATTGCTAAGGACGGTGAAGGAGCAACTAAGCTTGTTGAAGTGAATGTAACGGGAACACAGACGAAACAGGAGGCACAAGTGCTTGCAAAAACGATCGTTGGCTCAAACTTAGTGAAAACGGCTGTTTACGGAGCGGATGCAAACTGGGGAAGAATTATTGCGTCAATGGGACGCAGCGGGGTAGATTTTAATCCAGGTGATACGACCATTGCTTTTGGTGAGATTACGGTTTTACAAAATGGAGTACCGGCTGCCTTCTCAGAAGCTGAGGCAAAATCCTATCTAGAAGAGCCAACGATCATCATCAATGTACGTTTAAAAGACGGGACGGCAGCAGGTACGGCATGGGGCTGCGATTTGACGTACGATTATGTAAAAATTAATGCAAGCTATCGGTCATAAGGAGTGAAACGGATGAAGGTATTGGTCATAAAATGCGGCGGCAGTATTATTGATGAATTAGCTGATTCATTCTTCGAGAGCATTCGTGATTTGCAGGATCATCAATTTAAAATCCTCTTTGTCCATGGCGGCGGGCCTGATATAAATGCCATGCTAAAGCAAATGGGTATTGAATCGGTATTCAAAAGTGGATTACGTAAAACAACGGATGAAGTATTAGAAGTGGTGGAGCTTATGCTTGCAGGAAAATCAAACCGCAGTCTAGTTCATAAACTGCAGCAGAATAAGATCAATGCCATTGGTCTCAATGGTTCGGATGGTAAGCTTCTGACAGGTGAGTTCGTTAATGAGCTTGTTCTAGGATCTGTTGGCGAGGTGGTAGAGGTCAATACAAAACTGTTGCTGCAATTGTTAGAGGCGAATATCTGTCCGGTTTTGACCCCTATGGCGATTTCAGCGTGCGGCAGGAAGCTGAATGTAAATGCTGATATGGCTGCAGGTGCCGTTGCTGAAGCCCTGCATGCAGATATGTGCTTATTTGTCACTGATGTTTCAGGTGTTATGAAAGAGAATAAGCTGCTGACTCAGTTAACAGCTGAAGATACACAAGAATTAATTAAAGAGGGATCGATTTACGGTGGAATGATTCCAAAAGTTAAAACAGCACTATCTGTGCTAAATACAGGGAGCAATGCAGTGATGATTGTCAGTGGTAAAGAGTGCTTTTTTCAAGATCAGCACTTTATCGGCA
>NZ_JAZVJO010000232.1:0-8434 GCF_059453735.1 Peribacillus sp.
CTTTTGTATACATGTACACACTTTTCGTATACATGTATACGTTTTTGTAAACATGTATACGTTTTTTGTATACATCCATTTTTTCTTATTTAGACATGCGAAATTATTAATGATTACCCTCTCGAAATTAAAATTTAAAGAGTAATTGAACAAGATATGGGTATGGTAATAAATGGAGAATATGAAACAAATAAATGAACTGGAGGGACACATATATGACTAGCCAAAATGATCATCTTCCAAAACAGCCAGAACCTTGCTGGAGGGACAACCACCCCTTTCCAACGTTCCCTGCACTTGAGAAAAATGCTACAGCTGATGTAGCCATTGTAGGAGGAGGGATTACAGGAATTACAGCTGCCTACTTACTCGCAAATAAAGGCTTGTCGGTAACCCTCATAGAAGCCAGTGACCTTTTAAATGGGACCACTGGGCATACCACAGCTAAAATAACCTCACAGCACGGCCTAATTTACGATCAGCTGATTAAGGACTTTGGTGAAGAAAAAGCAAAACTATATTATGAAGCAAATAATGAAGCCATGCACTTTATACGGGACATCGTAAATACGCATGCTATCGATTGTGATTTAACTACGGAGGATGCTTACGTTTACGCAGGGACGGACGAATACATACCCAAAATCCAAGCAGAATTTAAGGCTTATGAAAAGCTGGGAATACCATGTGAATATACCGAAAGTATTCCCTTCTCTATCCCGTGTAAGGCAGCCGTTGTCATGAAGAATCAATCACAATTTCATCCCCTGAAATACTTAACTGCTCTGATTCCTACTTTGGTTGATGCCGGAATCAAGATCTATGAACATACTACAGCTGCCAAAGTTGAAGAAGAGGGTTCTAAACAAGTAATTCATACGACTTCTGGTCAAACCATTACATGTAGGTATGTATTGACTGCTTCCCATTACCCTTTTAATGACGAGATTGGTTTGTATTTTACCCGTATGCATCCAGAAAGGTCCTATGTATTAGGCATCAAAACAGATGAAGAGTACCCAGGCGGAATGTATCTCAGTGCTGATAGTCCTTCACGTTCTCTTCGGGACACTATAATTGATGGCGAACGCTTAATCCTCGTTGGCGGAGAAAGCCATAAAACCGGTCAAGGCATTCCAACAATGGAGCATTATGAAGCCCTGCAAGCCTTTAGCCATCAATTTTTTAGTGTTACGGACATTCCTTATAGGTGGTCAGCGCAAGATCTTATTACCGTCGATAAGGTACCTTATATTGGGGCAGCAACAAAGAACCATCCAAACATTTTAATTGCCACTGGATATGGAAAGTGGGGTATGACCAACGGAACTCTAGCTGCGAAGATTCTAACGGATCGTATATTAGAAAGAGAAAATCGCTACGCCTCTCTTTTTGATCCTTCTAGATTTGAAGCAAAAAGTCTTAAAAACTTAGTCACAGAAAATGCAAATGTCGCAAAGGAATTAATCAAAGGGAAACTATCAGTAAGTCCTCAAAGCTTGGAAGATTTATCTATTGGAGAGGCAGCCATAATACGAGTGAATGGAGAAAAATCGGGTTGTTACCGAGATCAAGCCGGTCAGCTGCATGTAGTGGATTCAACCTGTACCCATCTAGGCTGTGAGGTAGCCTGGAACAGCGGTGATACAACATGGGACTGCCCATGCCATGGGTCGCGCTTTTCTATTGATGGGACAGTGCTTGAGGGGCCAGCTGTGAATCCTTTAAAAAAGGTAGATATTTAAAAAGAAGCAGGGCAACATCGCCTGCTTCTTTTTCTTTTCTTGACATGTAAGCAATTTCGAAGTCGTATAATAGGTGGAGAAGAAGCAGAAAGGAAGGGTGCATATTATGATAAATGATTCTCTTGGACCAGAATGGCGTAATTTGAATGACCAGATTCGTATAGACAAGGATAATACGTTACGTGTAAATGGAGAAGGAATTGTCCAAGCGTCTCCCGATCAAGCAACCATTTCCTTAGGTGTCCGGACAGAAAATATTGATCCTGCCACTGCTCAGCAAGAAAATGCCCTTATCGTAGCTAACGTGCTGACGTCAATGACTTCACTAGGCATTCCTGATGATCATATTAAAACCACTGATTATCGAATAGAACCACAATATGACTTTCAAGATGGAAAAGAGCTTTTCAGGAATTATAGAGTTACCCACATGATTGAAATCCTAACCAACCAAATCGCCCAGGTCGGTGCAATCGTTGATACAGCTGTTAAGAACGGTGCGAATTCTGTTTCAAATATACGTTTTTCATTGGCTAAACCTGAATTAGTTTACAATCAAGCATTGTCGATTTCACTAAGAAATGCTTATCAAAAAGCCCAGGCGATTACACAAACCATCCGAACTACCTTAGTCCCGATTCCACTAACAGTGGTTGAACTATCTGGAGAACCCCTACCTGTTCTATACCAAGCAAATGTATTCAGCAAAGCAGTAGCCACCCCTATTCAACCTGGGGAACTAACTATATCCGCTAGAGTCCAGGTCGAGTATGAATATAAATAACAAACTCCAGCGCTATACACGCTGGAGTTCTTTTTAAAAGACAACTGTTTTATTTTGATGAACAATTACACGATCCTCGACATGCCATCTTACAGCGCGAGCCAACACTCGACGTTCAATCGAACGACCGATTTTCTTCATGTCTTCTGCATTATCACGATGGTCTACTCGATCAATATCTTGTTCAATAATCGGCCCTTCATCTAAATCATTCGTCACATAATGAGAGGTAGCACCAATGAGCTTTACGCCTCTATCATATGCGCGTTCGTATGGTCTCGCCCCAATGAACGCTGGCAGGAAAGAATGATGAATATTAATAATACGATGCGGCAGGGCTGCAACGAAGTCTGGCGTTAGGATTTGCATATACCTTGCCAATACGATGAAATCCACTTTATAATCAGCCAATAGTTTCAGCTGTGTTTTTTCCGATTCACGTCTAATTTCTTTGTTCGCAGGAATATGGTAAAAAGGGATTTGAAGCGATTCGACCAGTTGGCGATTGTCATTATGATTACTAATGACAAGAACAATATCAGCCATTAAATCACCGCTTTGCCATTCCCACAATAATTCAAGCAGACAATGGGGCTCTTTGGAGACAAAAATGGCCATTTTTTTCAAACTGCTTACTTTCGATAACGTCCATTCCATTGCAAATTGATCCGCAATTTCCGTAAAGGATGTCTTCATTTGCAAAACCTTGTTAGCCAAATCAGGACAATCAAACTCTATTCGAGTAAAAAATGTTCCGCCATTAGGATTGATAGAATACTGGCTCAACTCAACAATGTTAGCATTGTATTCTTTTAAAAAAGCCGTTACTGCAGCTACAATACCAGGCTGGTCAGGACATTTGATCATTAAACGTCCCGTATTTACATGCTTTTCTATAAAATTATTTAGTTGATCCTTTACTCCAGAATTCATTTCAACAACTGCCTCTCATTTGTTTTTACTCATTATACTTCATTGCATCCATGATAAAAAATGAACCAATGTAAAACCTCACCTTTTACTTCATAATTCCACGATTATTCAAGATTCCTGGTGCTCCTCTCTTAAAGTCTTCAATCGCATTTTCCCTTCCCTTCTCTATCGCCAAAATCATTGCCACCTCACTGAATAAGTTCCTTCCACTTTCCAGGAAATATCTGCTCACGTTGATCATGTAGATCAAAAAACGGAGCACTTATATGCCCTCACAAAATAAAAAATAGACATCCACCGATCATTTGGTCTGTGGATTTTTTAACCTATTTCTCTAGTAAGAAATGGATCTACTATTATCATAAAATACTTTTTTTAGTAACTAAATGGTTACTCAATTGTAAATATGGGTATGTAATTATCAGTCTAGTCGCGAAGGAGGTTACGTTTTTCGAATGAAGAAATCATTGATAACTATTTTATCGACATTATTTATACTTGTTTTGCTTTCTGGCTGTGCTGAAAAAGAACAGCTTGAGGATGGAACCAAACTGATTCAGAAGGATCAATTCGTATTTGCATCTTCTGGTGAGTTTAAACCATTCAGTTTTGTGAAAGATGACATGGAAGTCACAGGATTTGACGTTGAGGTTGGGAAAGCAGTCGCAGAAAAACTTGGCTTAGAACCCGTACCTAAACGAATCAAGTTCAAAGGAATCGTTGAAGGTGTTAAAACGGGACGGGCTGATGCAGCAGTGGCCAGTCATACGGTCAACCCGCAACGAAGTAAGCATGTTTCCTTTACAACTCCTTATTATTATTCTGGTCCACAAATATTTGTCCGTCCTGATAGTAAGGTAAAAAATATAGAAGATCTTAAAGGAAAAGAAATAGCCGCTTCAAAAGGCTCTACGTATGCCGACACCGCCGCTGAATACTCAAAGAATATTAAGACCTATGACAGTGACATTACTGCACTGAAGGCCTTGAGTGAAGGCAGACACGATGCAGTAATCACCGATTTCGTTACAGGTAAGACAGCTATTAAAGCTGGATTTGACATCGTCGGTCGTCAACTGATTGAACGAAGCGAGCAATCCATCGTTATTCCTCAAGATAATCCACAATTACTAAAACGCGTTAATACGGCTCTTGAGGAATTAAGACAGGATGGAACGCTGAAGAAGTTAAGTCAAAAGTACTTCGGAGAAGACATTACTACAAAACCTGAATAAGACGTTTAAACAGAAGGGGAGTTGTCCATTTGCCTAGTTTGTCACATTTTTTCGAAACATTCTTTGGAAAATCAAATGTATTTATAGACGCCATGCTCCTTACCCTGGAGCTCACTGTAGTTTCAATTGTTGTAGGGATTGTCATCGGTCTGTTTTTTGCACTATTAAAAGTATCTAATATTAAAATTCTTGGGTATATTTCAGATATATATATTTACCTTGTCAGAGGTACCCCATTAATCGTTCAAATCTTTATCTTATATTTCGGAATTAGCAGCATCTTTTTACTGCCGGATTTTTGGGCAGCATCGCTCGCACTCGCCTTACACAATGGTGCGTATATTGCTGAAATTTTCCGTGGTACCATTCAATCTATTGAAAAAGGACAGCTTGAAGCCGGCCGCTCTCTCGGAATGAGCCCTGCTCTGACCTTGCGCCGTATTATTCTTCCGCAAGCCTTCCGTCGTGCTCTTCCGCCGCTTGGCAACCAATTTATTATCGGACTGAAGGATTCATCTCTTGCCGCCTTTATCTCCATGGATGAGTTATTTAATGTCGCTACCACACTCGGTTCTAATAATTTTGATGAAATGACCTACTTACTGATCGTTGCGGTATATTACTTAATCCTGGTCGCTATCTTAACGATCATAGTTAACTTAATTGAAAAGAAATTATCCATAAGTGATCGATAGGAGGATATGTAAATGGAGAAAAGAGTCATGCTTCGCATCAGAAATTTAAATAAATCCTTTGGTGACTTACATGTCCTAAAGGATATTGATATGAAAGTACTTGAAAGTGATGTTGTTTGTCTGATTGGTTCAAGTGGTTCTGGTAAAAGCACCCTGCTTCGCTGTTTGAATTTCCTTGAAAAAAGAGACAGCGGACAAATCTTAATTGAGGGTGAAGAAGTTAACCCAGAAACTCAAAATATAAATAAAGTCCGGGAAAAAGTCGGAATGGTCTTCCAGCATTTTCACCTCTTCCCCCACATGACTGTCATTGAGAACATCATTGAGGCACCTGTTCATGTTAAAAAAGTTCCAAAAAAACAAGCACTTGTAGAAGCAAAAGAACTTCTGCGTAAAGTAGGGCTTGAAGATAAAGCAAATGTTTATCCTAGCAAGCTGTCCGGCGGTCAGAAACAGCGGGTGGCTATCGCACGTGCAATGGCCATGAAACCTGATGTTCTGCTTTTCGACGAACCAACTTCTGCCCTGGATCCAGAGCTTGTTGGTGAAGTGTTATCAACAATGAAAGAGCTTGCTGAGGATGGGATGACGATGGTTGTCGTTACACATGAAATGAGCTTTGCTCGTGAAGTGAGTGACTGGATTGTCTTCATGCAAGAAGGCAGAGTAATTGAAAGTGGTCCGCCGGAGGAATTCTTCACCAATCCAAAAGAAACGCGAACAAAAGAATTTTTACAAACAACTGTCTTTTAATAAAACCCGCATCCTAATAAGATGCGGGTTTTTCTAATCCAAACAATCAAAAAAGACAATGTATGCAAAAATGTGTCTAATACAACAATAATTTGGTTACTATTTCTATAACCGTATATTTATAAATGACCTAAGATATAGACTTTAAAGCCAATGGCATGGAAAAAAGTCTGTATTTATGGTATATTCACAGGTAAAATTACTAGTAGAATATTTAAGAAAGAGGTCTAATTATGGAAAATAATTCTCCGAACTTTGTACGAACTATTATTAAAGAAGACCTTGAATCCGGCAAGCATAACCACATTATTACTCGCTTCCCTCCAGAGCCAAATGGTTACCTTCATATTGGACATGCAAAAGCGATTATTCTTAATTTTGGTGTAGCCGATGAATTTAATGGAGAGACTAATCTCCGTTTTGATGATACGAACCCAATTAAGGAAGATGTCGAATATGTAAACTCAATTAAAGAAGATGTTGAATGGCTTGGCTATAAATGGGACAACTTGTTCTTTGCATCGGATTATTTCGATGAGATGTATGAGAGAGCACTTTTACTGATCAAAAAAGGATTAGCCTACGTAGATGATCTTAGTGCAGATGAAATTCGCGAATATCGCGGTACACTCACTGAACCAGGTAAAAATAGTCCTTACCGTGACCGCTCTATTGTTGAAAATCTCGATTTATTCGAAAAAATGCGCAATGGTGATTTTAAAAACGGCGAAAAGGTGCTGCGTGCAAAAATTGATATGTCTTCCCCGAATATTAATTTACGTGATCCAGTTATCTACCGTATTTCTCATACAGAGCATCACAATACAGGCGATAAATGGTGTATCTATCCAATGTACGCCTTTGCTCACCCGCTTGAAGATGCTATTGAAGGAGTAACTCACTCCCTTTGCTCACTTGAATTCGAGGATCAACGTCCCCTTTATGATTGGATCGTCAAAAATTGTGAAATGCAGCACACTCCAAGGCAATATGAGTTCGGCCGTTTGAACTTAACCAATACGGTTATGAGTAAACGGAAGCTCCGCCAGTTGGTTGAAGAAGGATATGTTGACGGCTGGGATGATCCACGGATGCCGACTATTTCTGGGTTAAGACGCCGCGGTTATACACCAGAAGCGATACGTAACTTCTGCCAAGAAATTGGTGTTTCTAAGGCTTATGGGACGATTGATTCACAGATGCTTGACCACTTTGTCCGTGAAGACTTGAAATTGAAGGCTCCACGTACTATGGGTGTTCTAAAACCACTTAAAGTCGTGATTACGAACTATACAGAAGGTGAAGTAGAATGGCTTGAAGCTGAAAACAATCCAGAAAATCCGGAAATGGGATCTAGATTAATTCCATTCTCTCGTGAAATTTACGTAGAGCAAGAAGATTTCATGGAGAATCCGCCCAAAAAATACTTCCGTCTCTTCCCAGGAAACGAAGTGCGTCTAAAGCATGCTTACTTCATCAAGTGTGAAGAAGTCATAAAAGATGACGAAGGAAATGTTATCGAACTTCATTGCACATACGATAAAGAAACAAAGAGCGGCAGTGGATTTACGGGCCGTAAGGTAAAAGGCACGCTGCATTGGGTTGATGCTAATCATTCTATCCCTGCAGAATTCCGCAATTACCAACCGTTAATCATGGATGAAAATCCGACTGAAGAAGAGGAAGAAAAAACGTTCCTAGAACGTGTAAACCCGCAATCGTTAGAAGTCATGAATGGGTTTGTAGAACCAAACATGAAGGAAGTTAAACCACAGGATAAATTCCAATTCTTCCGTCACGGATACTATAATGTTGATCCCAAAAACACAACAACAGACAAGCTGGTCTTCAACCAAATTGTCTCACTGAAAAGCTCATTTAAGCTATAAGGTCTACCCCGCTTCACAAATGTGAAGCGGGGTTTTTTTGAGGCTGTTAGTTCTGAAGCAGCTTTATGCCTGCCCGCTGCAGCGCTTGTTTTAAAGTGCTGTGTGTTGAAATTCCGCTGAAATCCAGCCCAAGCTGAATAGAGGTTTGAGCCACTTCCGGCCGGATTCCTGAAATTGTCGATTTGATTCCCAATAGCGATAAGGTTCTTGTCACCTGGTATAGCTGTTGGGCCACCATCGTATCTACTATTGTTACTCCGGAGAGGTCAATAAAAAGATGTGAAATCTCGGCAGCCGTACATTTCTCTGAAACATTTTCAAGCATCCTGCCTGCTCAATTTGTATCGATATCCCCTCTTAAAAGCAGGACAGCAATTGTGTCCACCAACGAAATGACAGG